>QEUZ01000117.1 GCA_003577355.1 Chloroflexota bacterium
GTACCTCGATGTGGCTGGTGTGGCGAAAGGTATCGCCGAACATGGCATGAGCGGACAACTGCTCGGCCATTTGGCCCAGGCGACGGCGCTGGTGCTCGTGGTGCGGGCCTTTGAAGACGACAACGTCCCACACCCTGAGGGTCGGGTGGACCCACTGCGAGACATCGAAACGCTCCTGCTGGAGCTGCAGTTTTCCGACTTGGGCGTGATCGAGAAACGTCTGCCACGCATCGCGCAAACGGTCGGCAAGCTGCGCGGGGCGGAGCGGGAAGCTTGGGAACGTGAGGCGGTCGTCCTCGAGCGGTGCAAAGCCGCACTCGAAGCCGGCGAGCCGATCCGCGAGGTTGAGCTCAGCGATGAAGAACGGCGCATCCTGCGTGGGTTCGGGTTCCTGACCCAGAAGCCGATGCTGGTGCTGCTGAACGTCGGCGAGAGCCAGCTCGGCGCTCCGGCCGACGCGCTGGTGGCAGAGGCGCGCGCGCGCTTCGCCCGGCCCGGCGTCGAGATCCACGCACTCGCCGGGAAGATCGAGATGGAACTGGCCCAGCTGGACCCGGAGGACGCCGAGGCGTTCATGGCCGACCTGGGGATCAGCGAATCCAGCCTTGATCGCATGATCCGTATCTCGTACCGCATGCTGGGGCTGATCTCCTTCTTCACCGTTGGCCCGGACGAGGTGCGCGCCTGGACGATCCGCGCTGGCGAGACAGCGGTCGAAGCGGCTGGGGCGATCCACTCCGATATCCAGCGGGGCTTCATCCGTGCCGAGATCGTCAGCTACGATGACCTGATCGTGACCGGCAGCATGGCTGAGGCGCGCAAGGCGGGCAAGTTGCGCCTGGAGGGGCGGAACTACATCATGCGCGATGGGGATGTAACGCACTTCTTGTTCAACGTCTAGACCGTTGGGAGGGGGCGTGGTCACGGCGGAGTCTGCACTCGCGCTGGAACGTACCGGCCCACTCGTTGCACCGGTCACGCTGTTGATCGGCGGGCTGGCGTTCGGCGCGTTGCTGGCGCTCGCCGCTCATCAGCGCGTGCGGGTGCGCTACCCCGCGTTGCTGCCGGAGCTGACCGTCGTAGCCGTGCTGGCAGCGCTGCACCTGCTCTTCTTCTGGCAGCCGTATCGTTCCGAGGCGCGTGTCCCCAAAGGGGGCGGCGACCTGGCGTCGTTCTTCTACCCGATGCATGCATTCGCGGCACGCGAGGTGCAGGACGGCCGGCTGCCCTACTGGAACCCCCACCTGTTCTCTGGCGCACCCCATCTTGCGAATTTCCAGACGGCAACGCTCTATCCCCCGAACCTCGTCGCGTACCTGCTTGCGCGGCCGTTCGAGTACGCTGCCCTGGAGCAATTGGCGCTGTTGCACTACCTGTTGGTGAGCTGGGGGGTCTATCTCCTGGCGAGAGCGCTCGGCATCGGCAGGCCTGGCGCGGTGCTGGCTGGGGCGATCTGCGCTTACTCGGGGTTTTTCGTGGCGCATCTTGGGCACTACTCGATGCTGGCGACGGCGAGCTGGATGCCGCTCGTCTACGCGGCCATCGTCGCTTCGGTGCGCCGGGCATCCTGGCTGGCGGCGCTCGGCGGCGCGCTTGCGTTGACCTGCGCCGTGTTGGGCGGTCATCAGCCGATTCTCCTGATGTCGCTGACCCTCGCGGTAGCGTTGGCAGGATTTGAGCTCTGGCGACGGCACTGGTGCGCTGAAGCGGGGCACGGGCTGCGGGAGCTGGTGCGGCCCGGATGGGACCTGCGTAGCCTGCGTGACGGTGTTGCGCGCATCCGTCGCTGCTCGCCGTTGTGGGGAGATGTGCGGCGGCTGGCGTTTATCGCTGTGGCCGCACTGCTGCTGAGTTTGCCGGTGCTTGGGCCGTCGTTCGAGCTGACGGGCCGGACAATCCGTGGATCGTTGAGCTACCGGGATGCCAGCAGCTTCTCGGTGGAACCGACTGCGCTCTTACACCTTGTGACGCCGACGGTCTTCGGCTCGAACCCAACTGACTACTGGGGTCCGTTCTCCAATACTGAAATCTGGGGGTATGCCGGTGTCCTGACGCTGTTCCTGGCAGCCCTGGGGGCGCTGGCGCTGCGATCGCGCACGCGCATGTTCTGGGTTGTCGTCGCTGCGCTCGGGTTACTCTATGTCGTCGGGCCGTTCGCTGCCCTACACGGTTGGGTGTACGCCTTCCTGCCGGGGTTCGACCGGGTACGGGCGGCTGGGCGAGCCTATATGTTCGTCAACCTGGCGCTGGCGCTCCTGGCCGGGTTCGGTCTGCAAGCGCTCATGCGCGACGCCGGTGGCCGCACGGTGCGCGAGCGGCTGCTGCTTGCCCGCGGCGTTTGGGTGCTGGGCGCGACGCTTGTGTTTGTGCTGGCAGTGCCTGTGCCGCTGATGGCCGCGCGGATTCTTGGTGTGAACGACCCAGGCAACCGGCCGGTTATTGCGCTCGATAACCTGTTGCTGCTGGCATTGTGGCTGGCGTTGGGGCTGGGGGTGCTGCTGGCGATATGGCGGGGGGCGCTGCGGGGCGGTGCGCTGCTGGTGGCGGTGTTCGCGGTGGTATTGCTCGATCTTTTCGCTGCGACCGCGCCGTTCAACCCGACGACCTCGCGGCTGCTGGGCGGGTTCCAGCACCCAGAAAGCATCGCGTTCCTGCGGGAGCGGCAGGCGCAGGATGGCCCGTTCCGCATCGAGGTGCTTACCCCGCGCTGGCAGCCGAACCTCGCGCTGCTGGCCGGGCTGGACGATATCGGCGGACTGTTCGACCCGCTCGCGCCGGCACAGTACGAGCGCTACCGCGCGGCGGCTGTGGCCGACCGCTCGTCCGCGGCGTATCACGACCTGAACGCGCGCTTCATCATTGGTGACGACGAGCTGTCACCGCCAGCTGGCTACCGCGAGGCGTTCCGCGCTCCGGATGGCATCGTCATTTGGGAGGCGCCGGAGTGGCGGCCGCGTGCCTGGTTGGAAGGCGCAGATGCTGCTGTGGCGGTGACGGTGACATCGTCTGCGGCGTTGGAGATCGTTGTGCCGGAGGGTGCAGCCGGACGGCTGGTCGTTTCCCAGGCGGACTATCCAGGGTGGCGAGCCACAGTCGATGGGCGCGAGACGCCGGTAGAAACGTATGACGGCGCGCTGCAGGCGATCACGCTGCCAGCCGATGCGCGCGTTGTGGAACTGCGCTTTGCGCCCAACCGCTTCGGCGTGTGGCTCGTGCTGGCGCTGGGCGGAGTGCTGTGCTGGCTGGCGGTCGCGGCGTATCAGGGGCGGCGCGCTTGGCAGGGGCGACGGCAACGGGTATCGTCGGAGGCGCCCGAAGAAGGAGCCACGGTGTGAGCCTGCAGGTAGACACCCCACACGCTGCCCGCCAACCGCAGCAATGCGTGACGCCGCTTGGGCAGCCGGCGTTGACGGTGGTCGTTCCGTTGCTCGACGAAGCCGGGAGCCTGCGACAGCTCTACGCCGAGATCGTTGCGACGCTTGAGGGCGAGCGGTCCGTGCGGAATTGGGAGCTGATCTTCGTTGATGACGGCTCGACGGACGCTTCTCCCACCGTGCTGGCGGAGATCTTCGCAGCCGACCAGCGCGTGCAGGTGATCCAGTTTCGCCGCAACTTCGGCAAGTCTGCGGCGCTGGCAGCAGGGTTCGCGGCGGCGCGTGGCGCCTACGTCGTGACTCTGGATGCCGATCTGCAAGATGTCCCGGCGGAGATCCCACGCTTGCTGGAGCCACTGCAACGTGATGAAGCCGATCTTGTCTCCGGCTGGAAGACGCCGCGTCACGACCCGTGGACAAAGACATTCCCCTCCGCGATCTTCAACCGGGTCGTGCGCTTGGTGACTGGGGTGCAGTTGCACGACATGAACTGTGGCTTCAAGGCCTACCGGCGCGAGGTTCTGGATGAGCTGTCGCTGTACGGTGAGCTGCACCGCTACATCCCAGTCCTGGCGCATTTCCGCGGCTTTCGAGTGAGCGAGTTGCCGGTGCCGCACCGGGCACGGCAGTATGGATCGTCAAAGTTCGGTGGCATGCGCTTTTTTCGCGGGTTTTTCGATCTGCTAACGGTGCTGTTCCTCACGCAGTACACCCGTCGTCCGCTGCACTTGTTTGGCTGGATCGGGGTGCTGACGTTCGGGCTGGGCATGGCGATCAACGCCTACCTGTCGTTCATCAAACTGGCGCTGGGCGAACCGATCGGCCATCGGCCGTTGCTGACGCTTGGTGTGCTGCTTGTCATCGTTGGGACGCAATTTGTCCTCTTCGGGCTGTTGGGGGAAATGATCGCGCACGGCGTGCGGAGCAGCGGCAGCCGCGCCTCCGGCGCTTCCCGCGACTATTCGATCCGCCGCGTGTTGCGTCACGATACACCGCACGATGGTTGAGCAACCGTTCGAGTGCCCACTGTGCGCTGGTCAGGGTGCAGACCCGTTCCTTGACCTACGCGATGAGATGACCGGCGGGGAAACGCAGTACGCGTTGGTGCGCTGTCGCCATTGCGGCCTGTTGCGGCTGCACCCCGCACCGGATGCTCCCACGCTCGCCGCTGCCTACCGCTCTGACTACGCGCCGCACACCCGCCGAGGGCTTTCTGGCTGGGCCAAAGGCAGGTTGGAAGGGCGTTCCGTGCGCCAGTTGTGGGCGTTGTTTGGGCCACCGCGCCGGGTGCTGGATGTCGGCTGTGCCACTGGTGAACTCCTCGTGCGCATTCGCGCGGCGGGGAACCCGGATGTTTTCGGGATCGAACCGGGCGCCGAGGCGGCGGCGGTTGCGCGGCGACGGGGTCTACCAGTGATCCTCGGGACGCTTGACGACGCCAGGTTACAGGCGGAGTCGGTCGATACTGTGATCATGTCGCATACCTTGGAGCATGTTGCCGATCCGCTCCTGACGCTGCGGGAAGTGGCGCGGGTGTTGCGGCCAGGGGGTGCGCTCGTGCTGTGGCTACCCAACGCGTCCTCAGTGGAAGCGAGGGTGCTGGGCAGGTACTGGATCGGCTACGACGCCCCGCGCCACGTGACCACGTTCACGGTAGCGACCCTTTCCCAAGCATTGCTCTCTGCCGGTTTGGACGTGGACTCGGTGCGACATGAGGCAGTCGGGCTGGAATGGGCCTGGGGGCTGCGCCTGTGGCTGCGCCGGCGCGCGCCATCTGTCGAGCGTGTGCTGCGGCGGTTCCACGTGCCGTTGATTGTCGCGGCAACGCCTTTGGCGCTCATCGGGGCACTCACCCAGCGCAGTGGCCGAATCCGCGTGATCGCGCGCAAGCCCGCCTGATCGGGCTAACCAACGATGTCGATCAGCCCCAGCCGCGCCAAATCGCGCGCGATGTCAAGGCAGCGGTCCAGGCACATGCCGGTACTGGCAGCGACGTCCTCGATGGTGGCATCTCCAACCAGCGCTGCAGCGAACCGTAACGCGTCGGCACTCACGGTTACCTGTGGGTCGATCCAGGCGCCGCTGCTGAGGACAACGCGCGACTCCGGCGCGAGCGCTTGCAGCGGCTGGAGGCTTGGGTCGTAACCGAGGCGCAGTGCAAACCGGTTGATGTCATCCTGGGCAGCAGCGGCGGCCGCCGCAACATCGGGACGCAACTCACCGGCAACCTCGATGACCCCAAGGACCCGATCCTGACAAATGACTGGCAAGCCGAGATAGTTCCGTGCCGCGATTGGCCGCAGCCCACGATCTTCCAGCGACGCGACCCGCGGCTTGCCGACGAGCAGGTGCGTTCGCCCGAGGGCGACCATCCACGCCATAGCCGCCTCAGCGGCGTCGGCAGGGTGGACGGAAATGGCATCGTTCATCCAGGTCACGACGAGCCATCCGCCGGATGCAGTTGGCCGCACAAAGCGCGCCGCATGCGCGCCAAACCGCCGCGCGCTCCATGCCAGCGTCGCAGCGATCAGGTCGCTCTCCGTCTCACGGACCGGCGTGCTCTCGAGTTCGATGTCAGCGTCGACCGCTTCGGCCACATTCCTGCTCGCGTTTCAGCCTGCCGGTGCGTCGATATCCAGTGCGTAAGACAAGGGTACTGCTCCGGGAGCGTCGAGGTGTGTCAGGCATCAGGAGACGCGTTGCCACAGGGTCTTGCTCATCTCCCCTTTGACGATCGCGCGGATGTAGCGGCGCTCCAGGTCGATGAGCCCGTCGATTGCTTCCCGGCAGTGCTCGACGACGCGCTGATCGCCAGTGGCCCGACAGCGGTCGATGAGAGCGTCGTAGACTCCCGATTCCGGCAGTGAGCGCGCAAACCCGAACCACGGCGCCAGGCGCAACTCTTGCGGCAACGGGAGTTCCGGCCGCAGGCGTTCGAGGCTGCGCAAGCGCTCCTCGGGGCCGCTGGCCATGTTGTCAACGAACACTGCCGGCGAAACCGTCAGCGTTTGGCGCAGGTCAAGGATCAACGTCTTCCCGAGCCGGGGGAAGAACAGGCAGATCACATCTCCGGTACGGATTGCGGCGATGATACGGTCGTCGAAAATGTCGAAACTATTGTCCATAGCCATACTCTCCCTTGCCGCTGGAGGTGCGAGACGTCGACCGGCGTCTCAGCTTGCTGCCGGGGGAGGCAGACCATATTTGGCGACGACGGCGGCAATTTCGCGCAGCATATCTTCGTGCAAGCGAGTGTTTGTTGCAACGATCTCGCGCGCGAATGGATCGAACGGGCGCCCGTCGTACATGCTGAGCTGCCCGCCGGCCTGTTCCAGCAACAGCGCGGCTGCCGCGACATCCCAGGGATTGACCGCTCGCTCCCAGTATGCGTCAAAGCGGCCGCAGGCAACGTAGCACAGGTCGAGCGCAGCCGCTCCTTCGCGGCGCACCGCTTGCGCAATGTCCACGAAGTGCTGGAAGAACGGTATGTTCACCCGGCGCTCCTGTGGATCGTAGGCAAAGCCGGTGGCGAGCAAGGCATCGAGCAGGGTATCGGTTGTGCTGACGCGGATCGGGCGGTTGTTCAAGGTCGGCTGGGCGCCACGCATGGCCGCAAAAAGCTCGTCGCGCAGCGGGTCGTAGACGACCCCGACGCACACCTGCCCTTCGACCACGAGCGCGATCGAGACAGCGAACACCGGGTGCCCGTGCGCAAAGTTCGTCGTGCCATCCAATGGATCGACGATCCACAGCCGCTCGGCCGCGCGGTCTCCGGCGCCGGTGCCTTCTTCAGCCAGGAGGGCGTCGTCCGGGAACGCTTCTGCCAGTCGTTGGGCAATCAGCGCTTCGCTGGCGCGGTCTGCCTCGGTGACGAGGTCAACCGTGCCCTTGTGGTGGATCTCGCGCACCCGGCCGTGCAACCCGCGCAACAATGCACCGGCCTCACGCGCAGTGGCTTCGGCAATGCTCCTCTCGTGGAGCCAGCCGGGCTCAGGCACGCGTATGCTCGATCACGCGCACACCGGGCAAGGCGCTCCAGGGGAACTGTGGGCGGGCGTCGAGGTCCCAGCCGGCGGCTGCGCCACGCCGCATGACCTGGTATGCGGCGGCTGCGATCATTGCGGCGTTGTCGGTGCAGTACTGCATTTCCGGTATATGCAGCGGCAAATTGAGCTTGGCGCCTAAGCGACGGCGCAACAAGGCATTGGCTGCCACCCCACCCGTGACCATGACACACCGGGCGTGCTGTTCCAGGGCTGCCCGGACCGTCTTTTCAACCAGCACATCGACCACCGCTTCCTGGTATGACGCAGCCAGATCGGCCACAGGCATGTTTGGTGAATATTGTGGCGGTATGTGCTCCGGGAACGGGGTGGCTGGGGTTGCTTTCTTCGGCTTGCGGCCGCTACGCGACGGCGCTTCCTGCTTGCGATACTGCTCGCAGGCGCGCAAGAGCGCCGTCTTCAGGCCGGAAAACGAGAAATCGTAGGAATCGCCGAGCCAGGCGCGCGGGAAATGTTCGATCGGGCGGCCGCCTTCCGCTGCGCGTTGGATTGCAGGTCCACCAGGGTATCCCAGCCCCAGGATGCGCGCGCCTTTGTCAAACGCTTCGCCAGCGGCATCGTCGAGCGTGCGACCGAGCACCTCGTACACCCCATGCTTGTGGATCAGCAGCAGCTCCGTGTGGCCGCCGGAGACGATCAGGCAGACGGCGGGGAAGGCAGGTTCACTGGTGTCGGTAGCATCCGGCGATAGGAGCCAGTTCGCATAGACATGGCCCTCAAGGTGGTTGACCGGCAGCAGCGGCTTGCGCCAAGCCAGCGCGATCGCCTTCGCGGCATTTACCCCGACCAGCAGTGATCCGGCTAGCCCTGGCCCCTCGGTGACGGCGATGGCATCCAGATCTTCAGGAGGCGTTTGCGCAGTTTCCAGCGCTTCGCGCAGCACCGGGACCAATGCTGTGATGTGGCGTCGCGAGGCCAGTTCCGGCACGATGCCGCCGTACTTCTCATGCAGCGCGATTTGCGATGCGACGATATTGGAACGCACGATGCGCCCATGTTGCACGACAGCCGCCGCCGTTTCGTCGCAGGATGTCTCGATAGCCAGGATGTTCATGACGCGACCTCGTTTGACGGGGGCTTGCCCGCGGGCGCCAGATCATCGCGCAGGCGCTCGCGCAAGGCGGTGCGCAGCCGGTCGAAGCGTTCGTTGAACTCGGGGGTGCGCAGCGACGGCGACCACATGATGTAGGCGTCTTCGCCGTTGTCGCTATAGTAGCGCCTGCGCAAGCCCTGGCGGGTGAACCCGTACTTGCGGTAGAGCGCCTGCGCGGCTTCGTTGGAAACTCGCACCTCCAGCGTGAGCCACTCAGCCCCACGCCGGATGGCTTCTTCGAACATTTCGACGAGCAGCAGCTCGCCGAGCCCTTTCCCGCGGTATTGCGGCAGGACGCCAATGGTGGTGATGTGCGCCTCGTCGAACAGCACCCACATGCCAGCGAAGCCGATGATCGGGTCGGTTGTCGCAGTGGTAGATTCCGGCTTGCGCACGAAGGGCAGCAGCGCCAACGGGCCGCGCCCCTCGGAACGTCCACCCCGGGATGTCGGGTGGTCGATGTGATGGCGCAACACGAGATAATGGTTGTTCGCTGGGTTGCGCAGCTCGCGGCGGTAGGCCGATTGTGGCCAGGGGTTGGTGAAGCACTCGCGCTCCACCCGCGAAACATCTGGGACATCCTCCTGGCGCATCGGTTCGAGGTAGTAGCTCACTGTCGACTTTCGGGTCCAGTCAGCGGCGTGCCGCATCCGCGCTCGCCGCGTGACTGTGGACGTATAGCGGTTCGAGGCTCACAACATCGTCCCACTCACCGGCGCGCCAGCGAGGAGCCGCCAGATCAACCAGCGTCGCCGCGCGACGAGTGCGTGCTGCCGCATCTGGCAGGACGACATGTTGCTGGGCGCGCAACGCTGCGGCGTCAGCGTGGGAAAGCTCCCCCGCCAGCAAGGTTGGTTGCAGCAACCCCTCGGCCAGGTCGCTGGGTGTGCGATGCCGCATGTCACCCCGCATCGTCAGCCGGCCGTTTTGCCAGACATAATCCGCCGCGACGACTCGTCCCCTCCCCGCCGTAACGAACGCGCGGACAGGTAGCTTCCAGTGTGCCGCGCCGTGGGCTGTGGCGTCCAGCGTTCCGATCCCGAATATGGGTATCGAGAGCGCAAAGGCGAGGCCCTTAGCGACGCTCATGCCAACCCGCAGGGCAGTGAAGCTGCCGGGGCCGGTTGCGACTGCCACAGCACTGAGGGCATCCAGTTCGATGTCGCATAACCGGCAAAGATGATTGATCTCGCCCAACAGCATGACTGTCTGGTTGCGCCCGGCATTCCAACGGATCTCAGCTCCGTCACCGGAGGCTCCGTCACCGATGGGAGCAAGGGCAAGCGCTGCAACGTCGGTGGACGTGTCGATGGCGAGCATCCAGTCCCCGCTGGCCCTAACTTCGGACACTAACGACCTCGCTGTGCAAACGATCGACGAGCGCAACATAGCGCTGACCACGTGGAACGAACTCAATTTGGCGCTTGGTATCAGCGACCCAACTGAGATGGACCGCCAAAAACTCAGCGGGCAGAAGGGGTTGCGCGCGTTCCGGCCATTCGACAACCGCGACGCCATCAGCTGTGTTGACGATGTCTTCGAAGCCGAAGGTGGCAGCATCGCCGGCATCAGCGATGCGGTAGAGGTCGACATGGTACAGCCGTATTGGGTGGTCGTGGGCGTCGTATCCGTCGTGCTCGACAACGAGGGTGAAGGTGGGGCTGCCGACCGGTTCGCGTACTTTCAATGCACGCGCCAGCCCCTGGGTAAACGTCGTCTTGCCGGAGCCAATCGCCCCGCTGAGCAGGACGATATCGCCACGCTCCAGGAGGCGGCCCAGTTGCGCGCCTAATGCCCGCGTCTGGTCGGGGCTATGGCTGATGATGTCGAACGCCGGCCTGCGCGATGCGCTCAACGCTGAAGCCTTCCAAGCTGTGGGCACGCTCATCGTGCACACGCTCAGATGATAGCGGATGCGTCGAGCCTTCGGGTGACCCTTGGCCGTTTCGGCTGCTGCTCACCGCGACTTGGGCGCTGGTTAGCCCGACCCGTGATCCATCGCGATAGGCTGCCAGCCGCACGCGATTACAGCGCACGTTCACGGCAGTGCCAGGGGCAATCTCCAGATGCGAAGGCTGGTTAGTTTGCAGCTGCACTCCACAAGGAAGTTGCACGATGTAGAGATACTCAGCGCCCTGGAAGGTGCGCGAGAGGACAGTTGCGATGCCCGTTGGGTCCGGTTCCAGCGTCACATCACGTGGGCGGAGGAGCAGATCGACCTGTGGCGGAACATTTTCCGCGTCGATGTTGAACCGGCCAATGTCCGACTCGGCAACGGTCGCGTCGAGGACGGCTGGGACGAAGGTGCCGGCGCCAACGAATGCCGCGACCTCGCGAGTGGCCGGGTAATGGTAGACAACCTCCGGCACATCAATTTGCTGGATTCTGCCGCCGAGCATGACTGCCATACGGTCGGCGACGGTCATTGCCTCCTGTTGGTCGTGGGTTACCAGCACGGCGGTCGTTGCGGAACGCTTGATGATGTCGCGCACTTCTGCCCGCATCTGTGTGCGCAGCTCGGTATCGAGGTTCGAGAACGGCTCGTCCAGGAGCAGTACGCGGGGATGTGGGGCCAGTGCGCGCGCCAAGGCGACACGTTGC
>QEUZ01000118.1 GCA_003577355.1 Chloroflexota bacterium
CCTTCAACCCCGCTACTTGCACCATGAAGAATTCGTCGAGATTGGAAGAAAAGATACTCAGGAACTTCACCCGCTCGAGAAGGGGGTTGCGCTCATCCAGCGCTTCCTCAAGCACGCGGCGGTTGAACTCCAGCCAGCTCAACTGCCGGTTGATGTAAAGCTCCGGCGCGTGCAGTGGGTCCGGCTGACCGCGCCGCGCACGTCGATCACCGGCGGAGGCGCGTTGTTTGGCTTTGATCACGTCATCCTCCGGCAGGATGGAAGGCGAATGCGGCGCCGCATGCGACGCGCAGGTATCCTGTGCCACTTCCCTCTTCGGTGAGGACAGCGCGTCGTTGGCGTCAGCCGTGGGCGCTCCAGAGGATCCTACCATGAGATGCGCACTCCGGAAGTTATGTCTGCGACACTGGTTCGGATTGGAGCATTCACGATCCCAGTCATGGAATTGTTAAGATCGAGTTGTGGCTATACATATGTGGATGCGCGATGATTCGCCGGTATTCGATGACGCGCGAAACGGAGTGGCGAGCTGCGGATCGTACAAATTTCAGACCTTCACTACGCTCCGGGCGCTGTTTCTGACCGCATGCTGGAACAGGCTGAACGGAGCATCGGCCGGCTCAACCCGGACTTGATCCTCGTCTCCGGCGATCTGAGCCGTGCGGGGCTCGTCGAGCAGTTTCTGCCGGTGCTGGGCTTCCTTGAGCGTTTGGACATCCGCCGTGTGCGCGCGATCCCAGGGAACCGGGACTATCCAGCGACACGGCCGACGATGCCGCGTCCTGTTGATTCCGACTTGCAGTATTTCCTCGCCGCACCGGATACGACCGAGGTGGAGCACGAGGCCCAGGGCGTATCCATGGGTTGGACGCCGTTCACTGAGTTCTTCCCCGGCGTTGATGTGTACGAGCGGTTTCCAGAGCTGACCCTGGTGGCGCTCGACAGTGAACCGCGCATTCCCGAAGAGTCGTTCGAACAGGCGCTTGCGTACTATCGCGGTTCATCGCCAGCAGTCCCCCGGCTGTTTTGTACCCACCGCTCGTTGTTGCCGGTGCCAGGCAAGCGGCTGAAAGAAGGGGACCTGCTCCCGAACGCGGGCGAACTACTCGCGCGGCTGATGGAAGTGGATGTCGAGATCGCCGTCTGCGCGCATTTGCACCGGGTGAACGTGTGGCGGCTCGGCGACGCCTCGCACAACATGGCGGTGGTGAACGCGCCATCGCTGCTTGATGCCACTGGCGGCAAAGTCAACGGGTTCCTGACAATTGACATCGGCCACGATGTGACTGTGACGTTGCATGACCTGGATGACGAGCGTCCACGCGAACTGCTGCGGCAACGACGGCGCAATCGACGCCCGGCGAAGGCTCGCTGACGATGGTTGTCGCGTCCTGGCCGCTGCACCACCTCAGGCCAAACGAACCGGCGGCCTGGCAACCGCACCCCTGGCCCGGAACGCTGATTTGCGTTGACGGCGTGGACGGCTCCGGGCGAGCGACGCAGTTGGACCTGTTGCATGTCTGGTTGCAGGTCGAAGGCTACGGGGTGATCCGTAGCCAGTGGAACTCGTCGAAGCTTGTGTCGAAGACAATTGCAGATGCTCGTCGCCAGAACACGCTCACCCCGTTGACCTATTCGATCCTGCATGCGACCGATTTGGCCGAGCGGATCGAATCTGAGATCGTACCGGGCCTGAAGTCGGGCTATGTTGTCCTGGCGGACAGGTACATCTTCACGGCACTAGCGCGCGACATTGCGCGTGGGGTGGAACGTGCATGGATCCACAACCTGTATGACTTTGCCGTGCGGCCGGATCTAGCGGTCTATCTCCGCATCGACCCTGAGGTGTCGATGGGTCGCATTATGGGGATCGGTGGGGAGGCCAGCGTGGAGGAGGCGAACGAAAGCGCCGCTGTCCGGGGCGCCTTGGAATCGTTCCGCCAGTTTCAGGAGCGGGTTGTCGGGGAATACGAGCGGCTTGTCGAACCGTTCGACCTGATGCCACTCGATGCGCAGTTACCAATCCGTGTGCAGCAGCGCAGGCTGCGCGAGGCGGTTGGCGGGGCCTTGCTTGCCCGCGAGCGGGGCATCTGCGGTGGCTAGCGCGACGCCAGCTCTTTCGGAACCACGGCTCCACGCCGGTTGGGACACCCATGGCTACCCCGGGCGGTTGATCGTGATCGAAGGTGGAGACAGGTCAGGCCGAAGCACCCAGGTACGCTTGTTGGCGAAATGGCTGGAGCGTCGGAACCTGGATGTCGTGCTGACCGACTGGAGCACGTCCCCACATATTTCAAAGGCGATCCACAAGGCGAAGGCGGAAAACGCGCTGCGGCCGATTACCTATTCGCTGTTTTACGCTGCCGATTTCGCGGACCGGGTCGCACAGGTCATTGTCCCGGCGCTTCAGCGGGGTGAAGTGGTGCTGGCCGACCGGTACATGTACACGGCGTTTGCGCGCGATTGCGCGCGCGGGGCCGACCCACAGTGGGTGCGCCGGCTCTATTCGTTTGCGCCGCGTCCGGACTTGGTGATCTATTTGCGCGTGCCGCCAGAGGTGACCAGCCAACGCGCGCCAAGTTCAGCCGTGAAGGCGATCGACCGGTACGAAATCGGGTTGGACTTGGGGCTGAGTACTGATCCTGAGGAATCGTTCCAACTGTACCAGCAGCGGGTGTTCGAGGAATTCGAGCGTTTAGCCCAGGAATTCGGCATGATCGTCGTCGATGGGGTCAGCGATGTCGAGCAGATCCAGCGCTTGGTGCGTGACAGAGTTGCGGAGCTCGTGTCACAATGACGTGCGCGGCCGAACGGCCGCCTCGTTTCCCCGAGCCAGTTGAGTGAAGCGGCGGTAAATCGATGGCGCGTGCGCAACGAGTGGCCGGACTCGATGCAACCACCAGATACCGGCAAGCCATGGGCCGGATTATTGAAGCCCGCTTCGAAGAGATGTGGGCGCATCGCGATGGCACGATCCTTGGCCGCGACCCTGAAGCGCTGCATGACATGCGCGTGGGTTCGCGTCGTCTCCGTGCCGCGATGGATGTTGCCGTCGACTGTTTCCCGAAGAAGTACCTGTATTACCACAGGACGGTCAAGCAGCTCACTGATGTGCTCGGTGGCGTGCGTGATATGGACGTGATGCGCGACGCGCTGCTGGCCTACCGCGACTCTCGGCCGGCAGGCGAGCGACCGGCGATCAACCGGCTCATTGCCGATGTACGTGCCGAACGTGAGCAGAAACGGACAGAGCTGATCGCGTTCTTCCACCGGCTGGATGTTGAGCGTTTCGACGTGCGCTTTCGAGGGTTCATCGCGGAGCATAGCCATGGTTAAGGCACGGCGAGTCAAAGGTCTCAACTGCAACGAGCCTGTGCTGGAAAATGCACAGCGCATCATTGCCACTCGACTGGAAGAAATGCTGTCGTTCGCACCTTACGTGGACGATCCCGCGAACATCGTCGAGATCCACAATCTGCGCATTGCCGCCAAGCGGTTGCGGTATACATTGGAACTGTTCCGCTTCGCGTTCCCATCCAAAATCAACGGGCTCATCGACGAGGTGAAGACGATCCAGGAGCACATTGGCAACATGCACGACGCGGATGTGATGCGTTTGCGCGTGCTCGAAACGTTGGACCGTGATGCAACCAACCGGACGGTCCGTTTGGTGGAAATCGCGTCGGCTGTGGAACGTGGCACGATCGCGCAGCGGCACCAGCGCATTCGTTCGGCGATGACGAATAAGACGGTGCCGCGCGACGAAGTAGCCTTCCTGACGTTGATCGCCCATCGTGCAGACGACGAGCACAACGCGTACATCGCGTTCCTCGCCGCGTGGAACGAGATGCTCGCAACCGATTTCCCCGGACGGTTACGGCGGTTGACCGGCATTGACAGTTCGCCGGAGAGCGAAGGCGATGGCGAACAACCCCTTCTCGATGCCGCGCATGATGCCTGAGCCGCTGCGAGTCGCGGTTGTTTCCGATATTCACGGCAACCTGCCGGCGCTCGAAGCGGTGCTGGCGGATATCGAGCGCCGAGGGCCATTTGAACGCCGGATAGCCAACGGCGATTACTGTTTGAACGGGCCTGACCCAGCCGCAGCGCTTGACGTGGTGACCAGTTGGGCAACCGACATGACGGTAGGGAACACCGATCGCGATATCGTCAACCTGGGTGCTGATGACCCAGACTTGGGAGAGAAGAAGCTAGCCTCCATCCACTGGTGCCGCGAACAGTTAGGGCCTCAGCGAGTAGCACAACTGGCTGGGCTAGCGTTCAGCGCCAGTGTCGAGGCGCCAGACAATTCGCTCCTGTTTGTCGTGCATGCAAACCCTGTTGATCTCGACCGTCATATCTTCCCGGACATGCCGTCCGATACGCTGGAAGAGCTGGTGGGTGGATTGCAGTCGGATATCCTCGTTGTCGGACACTTGCACACACCCTTCGTGCGCCGGTTTCGTGGTATGCGTATTGTGAATGTCGCTGCTTGTGGCGCTCCTCGCGACGGCGACCGGCGCGCAGTCTGGGGCGAGTTTGCCTGGACGGCGGCTGCAGGCTGGCGATGGCGCATCCGTCGCGTGGCCTATGATTACGGGGATACAGTCCTGCGTATCCTCGATTCGCGCATGCCGCACCCGGACCGCCGTATCAGAGACCTGCTGCGAGCGACATATGTTTGACGACAACCCGCCACGCGAAGTTGAAGCGAAGTACAACGCCGATGCAGCGGCACGCGAGGCGTTGCTGCACCTGCCCACCATTGGTGGTTTCAGCCTTGTGCGCGCGGCGCGCAAGCATCAGGAAGACCTGTACTTCGACACCGCTGACGCTGCGTTGAAGCGGGCCGGAGTAACGCTGCGTGTGCGCCGCGTCTCAGGCGGCGCGCTGATGACCTACAAGGCGGACGCAATCCACGCGCCTGACGGTGCTGAGGCGCACCTCGCGTCGCGTGTGGAGGATGAGGCAATTCTTGAACAGGGCCTTGCCGCGCGCGTGCAGCTCGATGCGCCATTACCGCCTGAGATCGACATTTCCCCAGCGCGTCGTGCGCGGCGGATCAGCGCCGATCGTGCACTTCTCCCGGTAGCGCGGCTGGAAAACGAGCGCGTCACGCTGGACATGCGCGACGAAACTGGCGCCGAGATCGAAATCGCGGTTGACCATGTACGCGGGACACGGTTGAGCGACGGCCGCCACATTGAGTTTGACGAGGTCGAGTTGGAGTCCAAGTCTGGCGGGAGAGAAGCACTACTCCGTTTGGCGCGGGCTTTGGAGGCGCAGGTCCCAGGGCTTCGGCCGAGCCGCGAGACGAAGCTGGGCAGAACGTTGGGATAATGACTACTATTCCGCTACGCGAAGTCAATGTCGCTACAGTGCGCGACGCAATCGAGCAACTCTGCCTTGACGCGAACTATGTCGCCGCCGACGACGTGCGCGCAGCGTTTGCACGCGCTGCCGAGCGTGAGGTTGCCAAGCTGGGCCAGCGTGTGCTGCTCCAACTGCTGGATAACATGACCATCGCCGCTGGTGAGCGCGTCCCGATGTGTCAGGACACGGGTACGGTCGTGGTGTTCGCCTCGATCGGGCAAGACGTGCATTTCGTTGGTGGGTCGCTGCGTGATGCGATCAACGACGGGGTACGACGTGCGTATACCGCCGGGTACTTGCGCGCCTCCATGGTTGCCCGGCCCATCGGAACGCGGAGCAATACCCGCGACAACACCCCTGCCGTGCTCCACCTCGACATTGTTGAGGGGAGTGACGTCGAACTTATCGTATTCGCCAAAGGCGGCGGGGCAGAGAACATGTCGCGCATGTGCATGCTCACCCCAGGCGATGGTCTGGATGGGGTGAAGGACTTCGTCATCGAAACCGTCGAGATCGCAGGGCCGAATGCCTGTCCGCCGGTGATCGTCGGCGTTGGAGTCGGCGGCACGTTCGATTCGGTTGGGACCCTGGCCAAGCTGAGCTTGGCGCGTCAAGTGGGGAGCGAAAACCCCGACCCCGAACTCGCTGCGCTCGAAGCTGAGTTGCTGCAGCGGATCAACGCGCTGGGCATTGGGCCACATGGGTTTGGTGGGCGCACGACCGCTCTTGCTGTCCATGTCGCGATCGCACCAACCCACATCGCGAGCTTGCCGGTGGCGGTCAACCTGCAATGTGGCCCGGCTGCGCGCGTGCGCCGACTGGTCATTTGAGGATGGACGAGCAACTGGTCCGCCTGCGCGCACCCTTGACGGATGACGTTCTGCGCACAGTGCGCGCCGGTGATGCGGTCGTATTCGATGGCGTGATCTACACCGGGCGGGACGCCGCGCACGCGCGCCTGGCTGCACTGCTCGCACGCGGTGAACCACTTCCGATCGACCTCACCGGGCAGGTGATCTACTACGTCGGTCCGGCGCCGCCACGACCTGGGCAACCGATCGGGTCTGCTGGGCCGACAACGAGTGGCCGGATGGACCGCTACACACCGGCGCTCTACGCTGCAGGGTTGAAGGCAACAATCGGGAAGGGCCATCGGTCGCCCGAGGTGCTTGCCGCCCTGGTCGAGCACTGTGGCATCTACTTGGCGGCCGTGGGCGGTTCCGGCGCGCTGTTGGCGCGGACAGTCGTGCGTGCCGATGTGGTGGCGTTCGCTGATCTGGGGCCCGAAGCGATCTACCGGCTTGAGGTGCACTCCTTTCCGGCGATCGTCGTCAACGATATCTATGGGGCCGACCTCTATGCCGACGCGCGTCGCCGCTATCGCATTGCGCCGGACGCCGAAGGCTAACGGGCGGCGCGCTGGAGTAGTGCACGTGCTCGGTCAGCGACAGGCGGGTCAACCATTTGGCCGTCTACCGCGACCGACCCCAACCCACGCGCAACCGCGTCGTCGTACGCCGCAACGATGCGTTGGGCCTGGGCTACTTCCTCTGCGGTTGGGGTAAAGGCCGCGTGGATGAGCGGGATCTGAGCAGGGTGAATCGCGAACTTGCCGTCGAACCCGAACGCTGCGGCAGTGCGACAATCGTGTTCGAGAACCGCCATGTCGCGAAATTCCGGGCAGATGGAGTCGTATACGTCGACTCCCCCCGCGCGCGCGGCGGCAACGAGCATGAAGCGCGCCCAGCTCAGTTCAGCGCCATCCGGCGTGCGCGACATGCCAAGTGCTCGGGTCAGGTCCTCGCCGCCGAGAAAGAGTCCGGTTACCCCTGGGGTATCCGCGAATTCCTCGGCTCGCAACAGTGAACGCGGCGTTTCGATGTTCACCAGGGTCTCACGCTCGCGCCCGAAGGTTGCAAAGACAAGAGCCAACTCCACTGCTCGATCGACCTTCGGGACCAATACACCGACGTTGGGATGCCCGTGCAATGCCCCTGCATCTTCGGCGACCATGCCGAAGCGCGGAGGGTTGATGCGCACAAACAGCGCCGGGCCGGTCGCTGGCCAGGTAGCGATGCGGTTCCGGACGAGTGCGCGTGCCGCGTCCTTTTCTCCTGCAGGGACGCTATCTTCCAGGTCGAGGACAATGGCGTCCGCCGGGATCGCCGGCGCCTTGGCGAGCATCGGTTCCCGGTTGCCGGGAACAAATAGCAGCGAACGTGGTGCTCCGGCCATGCCTAGCTACCCGGCGGCTCTCGCTCCAGGAGGATCTTCTGACTGCCGCATTTTGGGCACGAACTGAGGCGTTCAAACCCCCGCGTGTAATAGCCGCACGCCTCACACGACCAGCGTGTCATCGCAAATAGGCGCACCAGATCGGCACGTGAGATGATGCCGATGACCTTGCCATCGCGCACAACTGGTAGCCTGCGGACGCGGCGTGACGTCAGGATGCCGGCAACTGTCTCTGCATCAGCATCCTCGGAGATGGTGACAACGTCGGTCGTCATAATGTCGCCAACGGTGCGCCCCTGCCGGGCGATGATGTCGTACTCAGTGACGACACCCACAAGCTTGCCTGCATCGTCGACCACCGGCATGCCGGAAACGCCGCGTGAGAAGAGCATGCGTGCGGCGTTCTCCGTCGTCATGTCTGGCGCGACGGTGAGGACATCCGGGGTCATGATGTCGTGGACGGTAACCGCCATGGCGGACTGCATCGTGGCCTCCCAACCTCTACCGGCGAAACGGTTGCCAGCACGTTCCCCGCATGGCGTCGATGTCGGGTACTGGTGGCAAATCTTACAACTTCCGCAAGTGATTCAACCGAAACCTGAACAGCCGCCGCGCCGTTTTGGCCGTAGCGGCGTACTCAGCCCGTGAACGTTGCCGATTCGGCGCTAGTGCCTGCTGTCCGTTCCCGAATTGACGCGCCGGTTGTGCAACAGATACTATCGTCCACTGGGAAGTGTGGGAGTACGCGACCGACAACAGCGTTCGCCGGCGCTTGTCAGGATGCGTGGTAACAGCGTGGGGGGCAGGGAGATGAGCCGGATTCGGCGTGTCTGGCAATTGTTCGGGTGTATGCTACTCCTTCTGGTTCTGGGAGCATGTGGCAGTGGTGGCGAGAACCCGACGGGTACTGTAGCGATCGCGCCGACCAACGCGGCAACCCCAACGGAGCGCCCCGCGCCGGCGACTGCCACGAGCGTTCCGGCAGCGACTGCCGTTAACGAACCGAGCCCAACTCCCACGACACTTCCTACCGCGACAGCCCCGGCGACGGCAACACCTATTCCATCTCCGACAGCCACCGCGGAGCCGGTCGGCGCACAGTTGGTGTATGTCGCCGATACGCTGAACCACCGCGTACAAATGTGGGACGGTACTGCATGGAAGGTGATCGGCGGGACTGGGTACGAGGGGACTGCTCCAGGGTCCTTCAACTTTCCCTGCTCGGTCGCGGTTGATTCACACGGTATTGTTTACGTAACTGATGCGAATAATCACCGGATCCAGCGCTTTGATGGGACACAATGGGAGGTGATCTCCGGCGTCCTGGGGGCCAACCCCGGCGAGTTCGGAGAACCGTATGGGCTGGCAATCGACCTTGACGACAACGTGTATGTTGCCGACAACCTGAATAGCCGTATTCAGAAGTGGGATGGCACGAGCTGGACGGTCATCGGCAACGGCGAAGGCAATGAACCGGGACAGTTCAGGCGCCCGGAAGGGGTCGCGGTTGACAAGGCTGGGCATCTCTACGTCGCCGACACTGGGAACAACCGCATCCAGTACTTCGACGGGGTTCGCTGGTCGGTGATCTCGCTCGGAGAAGGGGATGAACCCGGTCAATTCCAAGGCCCGTGGCGCGTGGCAGTCGATCCGCACGGGGTGCTGTACGCGATCGATGCCGGCAATTACCGCTTTCAACGCTGGGATGGCGAAACGTGGACAGTGCTGCCGACAACGTCCGGCGCCTCGGTGGGAGCGTTCGCCGACTCGTTTGGCCTGACAGTGGACGGCCTGGGTCACGTCTTCGTTGCTGACACCGGCAACAGCCGCATTCAGGTCTTCGACGGGAACAGTTGGTCGCTCGTGCCGGGCCAAAATGGGGCAGGTGCTGGAGTAGGGCAGTTCATGCGGCCGCGTGGCGTCGCAGTGGTCCCGCTGGCGCTCACTCAGCCGTGAGTTCGTCGCTCGCCCGCTCGGACGGCGATGGTGTCGTACCTGCGGTCACAAGCGACTTCATCAACGCCGCCAGCTCCGGTTGCAGCGAGCGCGTTGCCTTGGCGACGTCGTCGAGGATGCGCGGGAGCGGCCGCGGGTCGTCGGCGCTGATCTCGCCGGTGAGCTCGAATAGCCGCCTGCGGAAGTGCAGGTCGAGGTCGCGCCGCACTGCGCGCACCAAACCGCTGTGGTCACCCTTTCCGGCGCGCTCGATCTCCGCTCGGAGATCACGCATGCGAACCGGCAAGGTGGCAACGTTGGCCAAAGCCTGGCGCGCCTGTACCTGTGGCTCAACATCCTGCGCCCACGTCTGCACGAGCGACCAGGCGCTGGAGGCCTGATTGGCGCGCATCGTTAGCTCTGCGGAGACGATGCCAGGTTCAGGCTCGAACGCGGTGCTCGCTGAAAGCAATGGGCGATGGCCCTCAGCCCACAGGTGCATGCAGGCACATGCTAGACGGAAATAGTAGATCGCTGAGATCAAGTTAGTGCGCGGCGTCACAGGCAAGGCGTCGATACGGGCGAGTGGTCCGATCAAGCGCGTCATTGGCAGGTCTACGAACATTGCCGCCGGATCAGGATCAATGCGCACGAGCTCGCTGTGATGCACCTGAACGTCGCGGTTTGAGCGAGCCTTGCGCAACAGGTGGTCAGTCAACGCGGATCTCGGGCAGACGAACACCCCGCGCACGACCAGCGGCGCCCCGAGGCCGAGGTCGCGCAGCGTCGCTTCAACCAGTTGGCGGGCGGATGCAACTACCTCGACAAGCCGCTCGACAACGTCAACACTGACCTGACTAGGCTTGATGCGGTCAACCGCAAACTTCGCGTCGGCTGCCTGGAGAATGGCTTGGTCCGGATCAGTGTCGCGCACCCCTAGCAGGAGGAAGTCTGGGTTCTCCGCTTGTTGCAGGTTCGCTTCACGTGAGACTTGCGGAACGTCATCGAGGCGGATGACGCGCTTGAGTCGAAAGCCGCTGGCGAACGGCACCGGCCAGCATCGGTCATCTGCTGCTTGCAGTGCTTCCCAGCACTGGATCGCCCAGCGGTCGCCGATGTGGCGGCTAGCGCCACCACGGTCGCTCCAAATCATCACTTGGCGATGGAGTGCTGCGGCGATGAGCGACCCACCTGGCAAGAGCGGCGATGATACGTTCTCGACGCCACGTGAGTCGTTACCGACCGGCATACATGGTTTCCTGAATCAACCGTGCCCCTTCAAACGACGGTGAGCGCGAACCTTCGATGGAGCGTCGAATCGGTCCCACACTACCGTGTGAGTACGAGGGTCGCAATGCTACTCCAACGGCGCAGCCGACCCAACGCGCGCTTCGACTTCGATTTCGACGAGCATACGTGGGTCGACAAGCCACGAGGCGCCGACGAGCGTGTTTGCGGGGCGGATATCCCCGAACGCTTCACCCAGCGCGCGTCCGACCTCACGCCAATCTGTCTCACGGACAACGTACACGCGACAGCGCACGACATC
>QEUZ01000528.1 GCA_003577355.1 Chloroflexota bacterium
TGTACGGCCGGATCGCGAGGCGCTCCGACATCGCCAGCGCTTGTTCAAGGCGTTTGTCAGCCGTTTCCCAGTCACCGAGCGCCGTTGCCAGCCTCCCGAGATAGAGCGCGACCGGACCATGGCAGACGCCGAGGATCCCGACAAACGCCAGCCGCTCGGCAAACGGTTCCAACAGAGCACACAGCCGGGCAGCGTTCACCGTGTCCCCGAACGCAATGGCAGCCTCGGCGAGCGGCACGACCGCACCGAACCAGAAGGCGTTGAAGCCGACTTGCGCGAAGTCATCCTTCGCCAGGTCAGCGTAGTCGGCGTGTGCTGCCTCGCTCTGCCCACGATCGAGCGCCAGCAACATGCGATGGGCCTGCGTCGCGGCACGCCACGGGTTGGATGGGTCGGGCAGGCGAATGCCATCACGCAGTTCCGATAGCCGGCCGAGATCCCGCAGCAGGCAGTAGGTCTGAATCTGGTGCTGGCGCGGCGTATCGCTTTCCCACAGCGCCTCCGCCCGGGCAACCGACTCGATTGCCGCGGCGTAGTGCCCGGTCAACAGTTCGAGCATGCCGCCATAGACCGCTGCGCGCAGTGCAACGTAGGGGATACGCGTGCGTTCATCCAAACGCCGCAGGGCAGCAATCGCCCGTTCTGCGTCTGGCAAGTTCCCGGCATCGGTGTAGTCCAGCGACAGCGAGACATAGGCCCAGGCAGCGATGACCGGCGCACCCGACATGTCAGCGTAATCGACCAGTTGCTGTGCCAGCACAAGTCGCTCTGCGAGATTGACCGGCTGCCAGCCGCTGTAGTGCCGCGCCCACAGGGCGAGCGCGATAAGCGCAGGGTCTCCGAGGCGACGAGCCATTGCCACGGCCTCGTCCGACAGCGCGCTGCAGCGCTCGTAGTTGGCAGTTGAGCGGTTCCAGAGGTCTACCGCCAGGTTGCACAGCACCCGCACTCGTAACGGACTGTCTACTGGGTCGAGGGCGGCCAGCGCATCCTCCAGTAATTGCAACTGGCGGACACCACCGAATGCGGTCACGATGTTCAGCCCGGCGAAGCCAACCGCCGCACGAGCCATACGCTCCGGCGAACCCAGCTCGCGGGCCAGCTGGAACGCTTCCAGAAAATGCTCACGCGCCCGCGGGACATCGCCGGAGCCAGGACCCGAGCGGTTGTAGGCCTCGCCCAAGTCCAACAGCAGGTCGCAGCGCAAGGTGGAGTCGTTGACATCGCTTTGTTCAAGCGCTCGCAGGGCATGGGCGAAGTGCGTGGCCGCAGCTTCCCAGGCAAACTGCGCCATCGCTTCATCACCGGAACGCTGGGCGTAGCGCACAAGCTTGTTGAGGTCGCCAAGCGGCCCGGCGCCCAGCAGATGGTAGGTCAGCGCGGCCCAGGGCAACGCTTGCGCGTCGCCTGCTTCCAGCGCCTCGCTGACCGCCAGGTGCAACTGTGCCCGCTCGGCCAGCGAGAGGTCATGATACAGCGTTTCCTGGACCAAGGCATGGCTAAAGCG
>QEUZ01000529.1 GCA_003577355.1 Chloroflexota bacterium
CTGTCGGGTCAAGGTCGCTCGTTTCAGCAGAGAAGAGCGCTTCAGACAAGGACGACCACTCCACTGGTCACTCGTCACTCGTCACTCGTCACGAGTCACTCCACTAGCTTTGCATGACTGCGCCACCGGAGCGTGGGTCGGCTCCACCGCTGAGCTTGCCCGTTTCTGGGTTTCGAGTAATCGCCTGCACCAGCGCGAACGGCCCGTATGGTGCGATGCTGGGGAACATGTCGAACCCACGCTGGCCAAGCTCGTCGCGCACCCAGGAGGGAATGCGCGCTTCGGCGTCCAGGATATTGCTCTGGCAATCGAAGCGGGGCGCCGATACCGCCTCCACCGGCGACATGTTGTGGTCGAGCACGTTCAGGATCACCTGGGTGACGCCGGTAATGATGCGCGTCCCTCCTGGCGCGCCCAGGACCAGGACAGGCTCACCGTCGCGGTGGACGACCGTGGGGCACATGCCGGTGATGCGGCTCTTGCCGGGGGCAATCGAGTTCGGGAACCCTGGCACGGGGTTTGCCGTGTTCATGATGTTGTTGTAGGTGAAGCCCAATCCGGGGGTGACGACGCCGCTGGATGAGCCGAGTGAATGGGTCATCGCGATGCAGTTGCCGGCGTCATCGACGACTGTGATGTTCGTGGTGTTCGGAGATTCAGGGTAACGCGGAACGGAGAACTGGTCACGCTGCTTGATGCGCCCATACCACTCGTCGGCCCGCTCTTGGGACGTGAGCCATTCGACCGGCACTTCGGCGAAGCGCGAATCGCCGACGTAGGCATACCAGTCGTGGTACGCCGCCTTCATCGCATACGCGACCAGCTCGATATAGTCGACGGTGTTGTGACCGAGCGCCGCGATATCCTCATGCTCGACGATCTTGAGGATCTGGGCGACACAGACGCCGCCACCAGCTGGTGGGTTGGTGACCACGCGGTATCCGCGGTAATCGATGACGATCGGGTCGAAGATTTCCGGACGGTACGCGGCAAGATCGTCGGCAGTGATGAAGCTGCCGTTCGCTTCCAGGTCTTCAGCCATCAGCGCGGCGATCTGGCCGGTGTAAAAGTCTTGTGGGCCGGCTTCGGCCAAGCGCCGGAGCGTTGCCGCGTAGTCTGGGTTGTACATGCGCTCGCCAGGGTTCCAGGTGCGTCCCTCGCTGTTGAAGAAGATCTTGCGGCAGGCGTCGGTCACCTGGAGGCGCGGGATCATCGACATGTAGAGCATGCCAGCAGGGGTGTTCCAGAGGCGCCAGAGCTCCGGTGTGACCACCACTCCGGCTTCGGCAAGGTCGATCGCTGGTTGCAGCGCGTCGGCCCAGGAGATTGTTCCGAAGCGCTCCAGCACGGCTGCCATGCCGGCGACGGTCCCTGGGGTCATGATCGAGGTATAGCCAATGTCGTTTGGCGCGCCCTTGAGGTGGTACCCGTAGCCGGTCCAATCCTGCTCGATGACGATGTCGGCCCACATGTCCGCTGTTACCTTTGACCCGGCGGTGCCAGCGACGCCGAAACCTGCCACGCCGCACATCTGCGGATCGGCAATCATTTGGACGAACGATGCGGTGACCGCCGCGTCGAAGGCGTTACCACCCGCTTTCAGCACCCGCACGCCGGCCTCCACTGCCGGAACCTGAGGTGCCACAACCATTCCACCCATCCGGCCCCTCCTCTTCAGATGTTGCGGCTTGCTTCGCCGCAGCGTGTGTCGGGTTCCCGCTTCTCAGGATCATCGACGATTCCAGCGCCTCGCACAAGAGACCCGCACCGTGCTACCGCTTGCGCCAGGCGTCTGAGGCGGCGGGGCTCGGCCGGTACAGGCCGCGCAGGAAGCGCACCGTCCGCATGTACCAACCTTGTTCGTATCCTTGCACGAGGTCCCGCAGCCAGCCGATCTCACGGTCG
>QEUZ01000119.1 GCA_003577355.1 Chloroflexota bacterium
GTCCTGCGCGGTCATGTTCTGCAGCGACTGCTGCATGCCCTGGAAGGTCTGCTGCAGCACCTGCTGCTGGAGCTGCTCCAGCAGTTCCTGGAACTTCTGGCGCGCTTCCGGGTCCATGAACTCGTACTCGGTCAGCGCCTTGATCTGCCCGGCTGGGTCGTCCGGCAGGCTATCGAGCGTCTGCAGCTTGCGTTCGGCCATGCGTTCCAGCATGTTCTGGAGGAGTTGGTTGTGCTCGGCGTCGCCATCCTCGCCGCCCTCGGCCTGCTGACCCTCGCCAGCTTCACCCTGCTCCCCCTCTTGCCCCTGGGCTTGCCGTTGGAGCTTCTCGCGGCCCTGGTCGATACGTTCCTGAATGCCCTGGCGCTCCAGTTGCTGGATCTCCTCCAGCTTCTGCTTGATGCCTTCCAGCACCGAGCCGAGGTCGTAGCGGTTGAGCTCCTGCTGGCGGCGGGCCTTCAGGCGCTCCATCAAGTTGCGGATGCCCGGCATGCGCTCGCCGTTAGGGCGGTCCATGCCCCAGCGGAAGAGCCGCTGCAAGGCGCGTTGCAGGTCGCCATCGGCGAACATGTCGTCGGAGATGGCGTCCATGATGTCGTCGGCGTTGGCCGGGTCGATCTTCTGGGTGCCGTCCCAGCGCGAGTAGCGCTGGCGCGGGGAGTAGGAGTACTCATAGGGAGAGTTGGCGCTCATGGCCGTACTTTCGGTTCGTGCGACGCAACAGCCGGTCGACCGGGCGGCGGGGTGGGGATACGGAGGAGGGCACGTTTCAGCCGGTCGCAGTGTGTCCGTGGGGCAAGGATAGCACGGGGCGGGAAGAGGGACTCGCCGTCTACAGGCGGAACGGGCGGATGCGATTGGCCCGTGCTATCGGACATGGGATCCATCGACCATGTACGGAACACCCGCACTTGATCTCGTCTCCCGTACCTGGCTTCGTGTGGTTGTGGAGCGATCCTATGGTACGGGCGAATCGCAATCGCCCGCGCCGCGCTTGGTCCACACCTACCCCCGCAACCCAGCCCCCACCCACCCCTCCAGCACCCCCAGCAGCTCGCGCATCACGCCATCCGTGGCAGCGGTGAAGTGCGCCAGCGTGCCGTCGTAGGCTTCCCCGCCGTCGGGGGAGACGAGGTCGGTGACGCCGCGCAGGATCAGGCAGCGGGTGTGGTTGCGGGCTGCGACCCAGGCGATGGCGCCGGATTCCCAGTCGCCAGCGATGGCGGCGTGGGTGGCGTGCAGCCAATCGACGGCGGCTGGGTCGAGGTCGGCGTCGGCGCTGACGAGGGTGGCGCGCTGTGCGGGTGAGGGGAGTGGCGCGGGGAGCCAGCTGAGGTCGAGGGTGGTGCTGTACCAGGCGAGGGCGTCGTCCGGGTCGCCCATGCGTTCGTTGATGTCGTGGATGATCGTGCGTGCGACCAGCAGGATAGCGCCACGCTCGACGTGCCCGGCGAACCCGCCGCAGGTACCGAGGTTGACCAGCAGCTGCGGCTGCCAGCGGTCCAGCGCGTACTGGGCCGAGGCGGCGGCGGCGACTTTGCCCCAGCCGCCGAAGAGGAAGACGAGCGGTTCCCCGGCGATGGGCTGGGTGAACCACTCGCCAAACGGCGTCCGCTCGGGGAGTGCCTTGGGGAAGACGGCGCGCACCACCTGCCACTCGGTGTTGGCGGAGATGATGGTGACGACGCGCGGGGTTAGCTGCGGCGGTTGCGCCACTGCTCGTACTCCTGCAACGTCGCGGCGTCCGGCGGGTAGGCAGTGAGGATCGAGGCGCCGGCGCGGATCTTCTCCAATAGAAAGACCTCCAGTTCCTCCTGCTCGGCGGCGGCCAGCGCAACCTCCTCGGCAACCTGGGCGGGGATCGCGATGACCCCCTCGGCGTCGCCGACGATGACATCGCCGGGCATCACCAGCACGCCAGCGCAGCCGATCGGCACGTTGCGGTCGGCGGCGTAGTGGCTGAGCCAGGAGACGGCGGCGTGGGCGGCCCTCGCGTAGGTTGGGAAGCCCATGCTGCGGAACTCCGGCAGGTCGCGGAACGCGCCGTCGGTGACGATGCCGGCCGCGCCGCGCAGCAGCACCCGCTCGGCCAGGATGTTGCCCAGCGTGGCTGCCTGGACATCGCCGCGCGCGTCGATCACCAGCACATCCCCCGGCCCGACATCTTCGATGGCGATGCGCTGCTGGTTGGTGCGGTTGTCGAGCGGCTGGTTCAGGGTCAGGTCCTCGCGCATCGGCACGTAGCGCAGGGTGTAGGCGTAGCCGACGAGGCGCAGGTCGGGGCGCAGCGCGACCAGGCCGGGCATGAAGGTGTTGCGGAAGCCGCGCTTGAGGAGCTGGGTTGAGATCGTCGCGCTACTGGCCTGCTGCAGGGCGGCGAAGGCGGCGGGGGAGAGATAGCCATGTGGGCGGGTGCTCATGCGTTGTTCCATTCGTTCGGTCGGTTCAGGGGGTGTGCCCCTGGATCACCGGTTCCAGCGCTGCTGCCGCTTCAGCCGCGTCGGCATCTTCACGTTCGACGGCGCGCTGGGCACGGTCGAGATAGCCGCGCAGCAGCAGCATGGCTGGCAACAGCAGCAGCACGGTGCCGCCGAAGGCGACGAGCAGCGGCAGGCGCGGTCCGCTATCGTACAGCAGCCCGGCCAGCATCGGGCCGATGGCCACGCCGGAGCCGCCGAACACCTCGGAGAAGGCGAACGAGCGCCCGCGCAGGCGCTCCGGCGCAACGTTGCCGATGGCGGCGTCGATCAGCGGCCAGACCATCAGGTAGGCTCCGCTGATGAGGCTGGCCAACGCGACGACCCAGAGTGCACCACTGACGGCGTAGAGCACGAACGCGATTGGAGCGAGCGCTAGCGCCAGGATCAACGGCGAGGCCACGCTGACCCGCCGGCGGGTGCGCGCCAGGATCAGCGCGAAGACCAACCCACCGACGCCGGAAAGGGAGCCCAGCCGGCCGATCGTGCCGACGTTGAGCTCGCGGAATTCAAAGAGGAATGTCGGGAGCAGGGCCAGGCCAATGGTCATAATTAGCATCGCCGCCAGCAACAGCGTGGAGACAACCACGACCGGCCGGCACTCGACGACATCGCGGTAGCTCTGCCGCACCCGCGCCACCTGTTCGACCGTCCCCCGTTCGATGCCGAGGAAGCAGCCGATGGCGACGAGCTCGAGCAACAGTGCCACGAGGTAGACCCAGCGCAGGCCGAGCCATTCGGCTACGAAGCCGCCCAGGGTTGGCGCGAGGATGAGTGAAACATTGGAACCGACCCCGTAGATCAGGGAGAAGGCGCGGGCGCGGTCGCCGGGCGGGGTCGTTTCGGCGACGGCGCGAGATAGCGCAGGGTAGGCAAGAGAACCGGCGGAGATGAGCGCCAGCGCTGGCGCGAGCTGCCACCAGGCTTGCGCTACGGTTGCCAGCAAGAGCGCAAGGGCAACCATCAGGCGCGTGGCGACGATCAGCCGGCGGGGCGGTACCCGCTCAATGAGCATACCGGCGGCCAGTATGACGACCGGGTTGGCGAAGGACGTGACCCCGATGATGAACCCGACCAGCGCCGGTCCGGCGCCGAGCATGCCGAGGTAGAGCGGGGTGAACAACGCCGCGACACTGTGCGAAATCTGGTCGAACGCCGCGCCGCCAAACAGTGCGCGAAAGGTCCGCTGGCGCAACAGCACCGGTTGCTGCGCCGTGGTAGCCGCAGTTTCCATACCCCAACCTTCTGCGGGGCAGGCTGGAAATCTCCGGCCCCGGCCACACCGAACGATATCTATCCTGCCGCCGAGTGCGCTCGCTTGCTCGATCTCTATGGGGAGGAACCAGCGCTTGCAATTGCTCGTCCCGCTCGCACGCTCAGCGCGGCAGCGCGGCGAGAATCTCTGGGAACCGGTTGGCTGTCAGTGAAAGGTGCCCTTCATTCGCGATGTAGTGCGCGGTCGTGTTGGGGATCGCCGCTTCGAGCGCCCGACCCTGCGCAATCGAGACGATGCGGTCTTCCTCCCCGTGCCAGATGTGGACCGGCGTCCGAATCTCCCGCAGTGGGATCCCCCAGGGGGTGGCTTCAATCCGCCAGTCCCACGCTGCGCCCTTTGTGCCCTGTCGAAGCGCCTCGCGCATTATCCCGCCAACGACCGCCCGGGTATCCTCGCGCGCCAGCACCTCTTCGTCCGCCGGAGGTAAGTCGGGGAACATGTCGCGCATCTGGTTGATGTCTCTCTTCGCACGGCGCAGGAAGAGCCGGAGGAGCCAGTTCGCCCGGCGAGCCAGGAGATAGGCTTGGCGGTCCTGTTTGCTCAGTGAATCGACGACCCCGGGGAGATCGTGCGACGCGACACTGCTCACCAGCGCCATGCCGGTGACACGCTCGGAGAGCCTCAAGGCGCAGGCGCAAGCGTACTTGCCGCCGCCTGAGAGCGCGGTGATGGAAAACTGGCCCACCCCGAGAGCATCGAGTAGCTCCGCGACCAGGTTGGGGTAGGACACGAGCGTATACCGCTCGAATGGGGTCAGGCCGATGCCAGGCCGGTCCGGGACGATCAGGCGCAGCCCAAGGTTGCCGGCACTCTCGGAAATCAAGGGTCGGCTCAGTTCCAGTCTGGAACTCGGGGTCCCGTGGAAGTGCACGACCGGGTAGCCCTGCGCGTCGCCATATTCAGCGTATCCGACGGATCTACCGTTCGTCCTGATGATGGTTCTGTTCTCCTCCATCCTTCACACCTCCTGTTTGTGGAAACCGGGCAACGACGCTCTGCGGCCATCGTACCGCAGGTTCCGGCGCATTCCGGGAGGAGTGCTTGCGGGAGCTCCGAAGCTTCTGACACATGTTTTCGTTTGGCCGTCGATCCGCGGCGCCGCCGCGCGGCCTCGCGCATTCTCAATGTGCCCCTGGCGTGCTTGCGACGACCTGGAACGCACAGGTAGCTCTTGGGTGGCGTCCCAGCCTGATGGCGTACGTGCCCGATATGGCGCCCTTCCCCATTTCACTCCCGTCACACTGCGCCTGCACATCAGGTTCCCTTGATGTAGGTGCAACTCCTGTGTCGGCTTGGTGGTATGCTGCGGCCACAGTTCAATTCGAGGTCGTTCTTTGCGATGGGATCTCCCACGTCGGTGCGGACGCGGGTGGGGTGAGCGCGTGCCGATATCTGCCCGACCAGTGGCCAGGTTGCTGCGCAGGCTTCCGATACTTCAGGGGATCCTGCCGTACGAGCGTGCCTGGCTGCCCCGGGACATCCTCGCCGGCGTTACCCTCGCCGCACTCGCTATCCCAGAGGTGATGGGCTATACGAAGATCGCCGGAATGCCGGTTGTCACCGGTCTGTACACCCTGCTCCTTCCGGTGGTTGCCTTCGCGCTGCTCGGCTCATCGCGGCGTCTGGTTGTCGGTGCGGATTCAGCAACGGCGGCGATTATGTTCGCAGGGTTCGCTGGCCTCGGTATCTCTGGCCTGCAACCGCAGAGCCCGGAGTGGGTCGGTCTGGCGAGCCTGAGCGCGCTACTCGTCGCTGCGTTGCTCTTCCTGGCGCGTCTTGCCCGGCTGGGGTTCCTGGCCGATTTCCTCTCCCGGACGGTGCTGATCGGGTTCCTGACTGGCGTCGGTATTCAGGTGGCCATGAGCCAGGTCGGCGATATGCTCGGCATTTCGTCGCCGGCGTTCAGCGGGGGCCGCTTCGGCGACAGCCTGCGCGCGTTCTGGGCGACGCTGCAGGACGTTGACCAGACTTCAGGCATGACGCTGCTTATCTCGCTGGCGGTGGTCCTGATCGTCGTTGGCTTTGAACGGTGGGTGAAGCACATCCCGGGCGGGCTTGTCGCAGTCGCCGGCATGATCCTCGTGAGCTGGGCCTTTGACCTGTCATCGCACGGTGTGAGGACCCTGGGGGCAGGGCCGGGTGGGTTGCCCGCCATAGCCGTGCCCTATGGGGTGACCTGGCAGGCCGCGTGGAACGTGCTACCAATCGCGGCGTCGATGGCGGTCGTCATCCTCGCCCAGAGCGCCGCGACCTCGCGAGCCTATGCGACCCGCTACGGCGAGCGGTTCGATGAGAACGCCGATCTGCTCGGCCTCGGGGTGGCCAATGTGGGCGCAGGGCTGACCGGAACGTTTGTGGTGAACGGCAGCCCGACCAAGACGGAGATGGTCGACGACGCCAAGGGTCGGACCCAAGTCGCGCACCTGACGATGGCTGGCGTTACCGCGCTCGTGCTACTTGTCCTGACGAAACCGCTCGAGTACATGCCGCATGCTGTTCTCGCTGCCGTCGTCTTCATTATTGGTCTCAAGCTGATCGACTACCACGGCATGCTCGATATCTACCGGCTGCGCAGGGACGAGTTCGTGGTGGCAACCGTCACCGTCGTAACGGTAGTGGTCGTCGGAGTTGAGCAGGGCATGATCCTGGCCATTGTCCTCTCGGTCCTCGTGCATGTACGACGGAGCTACCATCCGGCCAACACTATCCTGATTGCCGATGACCAGGGGTACTTGATTGGCCACAGCCTTGAACCGGGGACATTCACCAAGCCTGGCCTGGTTGTCTACCATTTTGGGACGGGGATCTTCTTTGCTAACGCGAACCGTCTCGAAGCGGACGTCCATGCCCTGATGTCTGTCGCCGCGCCGCCGCGCTGGTTCATCCTCGATGCCTCCAGTATCGATGACGTGGACTATACCGGCGGGAAGGTCCTCTTGGAGGTCGCTGAGTGGCTCATCACCCAGCGGGTCACCTTCGGGATCAGTCACGTGAGTGAGCATGTCCGTCGCCAACTCGAACACTACGGAATCACCGCCACGATCGGCGCAGGGAACGTCTACGTGTCATCACACGCCGCGATTGACGCGTTCGACAAGGCGCAGCCAGTGGTCTGATTGCAGGCGCCGCTGTGCGGTTGTGACGCGTCGACGCGCTTCAGTCGTAGGCGCGCAGATGCGCTGCCGGCGAACCCACCGCCACCGCAGCGCGGTCGAAGGCAAAGGTGTGCATGTCCGATGCGAGCAGTGGCCCCGCGGCCAGGTGCAGCACCGGTGGGTCGGTGCTGAGCTCGTAGAGCAGAGTCGCTGCCGTGTAGCCGCCGCCGTCGCTCAACAGGCGACAGATCGGGTGGGTTGCGTCCTCGCGCGACGTCAGCACGGCCCGCAGGTCGGCGATGTCCAGCGGCTTTGCGAGGTCGCTCAAGTGGGCGTGCAACACTGCCAGCCGGGCGCTGCTGTTGGCGGAGGACCCAACGATGTCCGTTGCGCTCAACTGGTGGGCGGCGGCGTACTGCTGGGTGGCACGGTTCACCAGTGGATGGTTGGTGTGGTAGGTGCGCGTGGGTGTTGCCAGTGGCCAGTAGCGCGCGACTTCCCCGGCTCCGCTCTCGAACGAGGCGATCTGCTGTGGGTCGCCAACGAGGTAGTTCTGGCCCGAGGCGTGGGCGACCGTTTCGATGAAGGTGGCCGCATCCGCAAACGACCGCTGTCGCAGCACCCCGCGCACGACGTAGGCCACCGGCAGGCCGCGCTGGTCGTGGTTGAGCTGCAACAAGGTGTTGCAGCAAATGCCGACCCCAGCGCGGTTCACCCCGTAGCAGGCGACCGTGCCAGCCAGGGTGATGACGAAGGCTTCCGGTGCGTCATCGGTTGGGGCGAGGTGTAGCAGGGCCTGCAGGCCCTCGGTATAGGCCGGCAGGTCCATCGTCTGGCCGATGATGACGCCGCTGTCGGTGATGACTCCCAGCGAGCTGCATGCTTCAGGCACGGATTGCTGGATGTCACGGGCGCGGTAGTAGGTGTACCACCACAGTTCGTCGATGTACTGCAGCGTTGCGACCTCGGCGGCGGGCTGGCCTGCCCCCTCGGCGATACCGGCGACTTCCTCGACGACCCCTGGTGTCCAGCGCTCGGCAGCGGCCGCAAAGCCGACTGCGCTGAGGAACTCAGCGATCAGCGCATCCGGGTCAGCGCCGTCCTGGGCCAGCCATTCCCTGGTACAGGCGATATGGTCGCCGATCTGCTCGCGCAGCGCTTCACCGTGTTGGCGCCCGCGCTCGCGTGGCGTGCCATGCAACCTGACGATGGGGAGCTGGTCGGTCTGCACGCTGGAGCCTCCATGTCGCTCACTGCCTGCCGGTCCCGGCAGCGTACCATAGCGCCGTCGAGTGGCCATGCCGGAAGGGGAACCCGATGCCGATTGTCGTGCAGAACTGGTACTACATCACCGCAGGGCGCGAGGCTGAAGCGTTGGATATACGCCGCGCGGCCAGCCAGGTGCGGCTGGAAGCCGGGCGGCCAGTCGGGCGTATCCTGGTCCCGGCCGAGCCTGGCGCCGGTATCCCGAACTTCATTTGGGAATGCGACTACGCCGACAACGCGCACCGTGGCGCCGACGCCGCCTGGGCCGACAACTCGCCGGAGTTCACGGCGGTGCGGGCGCGGATGGCGCAATGCCTCGACCGCTTTGAGCGCATCGTCTTCAGAATTGCATGATTGGCGCCGCTCCATGAGGGACCGTAGGGCCGCTCGTGGTTCCTCGTTTGTGCCTATGTGATGGGTGGACAGAGTCGCGCGAGGAGCCGCGCTTCCAGGCCGGTTGGGAGCATTGGGGCCGCGCTGCTCCGTACCGCCGCGAGGAGGTCATCGAGGTGGCGTTCCTCTCCGGCGCAGCGCTCGCAACTGGCGACGTGCGCGCTGACGGCCCGTTCCACCGCATCGGGTGGTTGCCCGTCCAGTGCATCGAGCAACGCGAGCAGTTCTGGGCAGCAGGGGTGGCTCATTGCGAGGCTCCGCTCTGGAACACGCCAGCCTCGACTGCCGTGTGGCTGAGGGCGTCGCGCAACGCCGCCCTCGCGCGGTGCAGCCGGACTTTCAGCGCCGATTCGCTGACCCCCAAGGCGGCGGCGGCAGCGGCAGTGCTCATCCCCTCCAGCTCCCGCAGGACGAACGCCGTGCGGAGCGCATCCGGCAGGGCCAGGATTGCCTGCTCGATCTGCGCGCGCAGCTCGGCGGAGAGGGCTGCGCGGTCGGGGGCGTCGCGCTCATCGGCCTGATACTCCAGGAACGCTGTCCCGTCGTCGCCATCGCTTGCCGTGGCGCGCGCGACGCGGCTGCTCTGTGCCGCGCGCAGGTGCATCAGCGCCGTGGTGACGACGATGCGATGCAGCCAGGTCCCCAGGCTGCTCAACCCTTCGAATGAATCGATCCGCTCGCAGCCGCGAATGAAGGCGTCCTGCAGCACGTCCTCGGCAACGTCGGGGTCGCCGGCGAGCCGCAGCGCCAACCGGTAGAGGCGTGGACCGTAGTGTTTCAGCATGCACAGGCAGGCGTCGCGTTCACGCCGCCGCAACCCTTGCAGCAGCGCCGCTTCGTCGGCGTAGATCGACAGGTCGGTGTCCCAGGGCTTACTCATTGCGCGATTCTAGCCTGTAGCGGCACGCATGTAACCTCTGGCCCACTGGCTGCATCAAACATACAGGAGTGAGAGCGCCAGCCTGCTGTGATGCTGGCGGCCAACCACCGACAGGCGCGAAGGAGGCGCATACATGGTGATCGATACACCAACAACGTGGGCATTTGGGTTGACGCTGGAGGCGCCGTTTGACGCGGCAGTCGAGCAGGTCAAGGCTGCGCTGAAGACCGAAGGCTTCGGTGTGCTGACCGAGATCGACGTGCGGCGCACCCTCAAGGACCGTCTGGGGGTCGAGGTGCCCGATTACGTCATTCTGGGAGCCTGCAACCCGCCGCTGGCGCATCGCGCGTTGAGCATCGAGCCGGAAGTCGGGCTGCTGCTGCCCTGCAACGTCGTCGTGCGCGCCGAGGGCAGCACGACGAGCGTCAGCATCATGGACCCCGTGGCAGCTCTGGGCATCGCTGACATCGCCGAAATCAAACCCGTGGCGGAGGAAGCGCGCGAACGGCTGCTGCGGGTGGTGGAACTGCTGCGCCAGGGTACGCGGGAGGTGGCCTGATGCGCGCCCTGTTTCGCCGCAGCACGACGCCGCAGATCACCCCGGCGGAGCTCCAGGCGCGGATTGCTGCCGGGGAGCGGGTGCAACTGATCGACGTGCGCGAGCGCTCGGAGTGGAACCAGGGGCACATCCCCGGCTCGCTGCACATTCCGCTGGGTGAGCTGCAGCGCAACGCCGGCCGGGTTGCCCGTGACCTGCCAGTGGTGATGGTCTGCCGCAGCGGGAACCGCAGTGGCCAGGCGACGGCCGCGTTCCAGTCGGCCGGCTACAGCAATGTCCTGAACCTGGATGGCGGCGTCCTCGCCTGGGCCAACGCGCGCTTGCCTTTGGAACGCTGAGACCGCTCACGTGGCACGCAAGCCTGTCGGAAGACCGGGTAGAGCGTGCCATAGAAGCGCAGCATCTCCCGCGCCAGTGCCAGCGGGGCCAGGCGCACCTTCGTCGGGTCCAGGTGCTTGAACATTGCAAACTCGGTGTAGCGCACGCCGTCGCGACCAGCGAAGGCATCCCACAGGCGGCGCGATTCGGTGATCGGGATCACCTGGTCGCTACGGTCGTGTGCGAGGACGATGAGCGGTGCGCGGATCGCGTCGACAACCGGCAGCGGCGACATGGCGTCCAGCCGCTGCTGGAGCTCGGCTGGCAGGCGCTCGACTGCTGCCTCGGCCGTGGCGCGGTCCAGCGCAGTCAACAGGGGATATATGGTGGCGCCAGTCGCCGAAAGATCGGGGAGACCCGGCTGCTCGGCGCGTTCGGCGCAGGTTGCCCGCAGGCGCGCGGCCTCGCCTTCGTCCAGCACGTCGGTGAGCGAGCGGACGTAGACCTTGCGTGTGAGCTGGTCGACGGCCCACGGCGCGACGGTGTCACCGTCCGCCGTCGATGCGCTGGCGATGTCGCGCGCCAGGCTGCGCATCGATGCGTACGGCGCCCAGGCGATGACAAACCCCACCCGCTCCTGAACGGTGGGTTGCGCTGCCGCCATCAGGGCGAAGGCCCCGCCGACGCAGGCGCCGAGCAGCCCGCTGCGGGCCGCGTCGATGTCGGGCCGTTCGATAAGCCACTGATAGACCAGTGCGATGTCGTCGGTATCGTGCGGGTCGAGCCGCAGGTCGCGCAGCGCTGGCGACCAATAGAGCAGCGCGGCAAAACCGGCGCGCGCCAGCGCTGCGCCGAGCCGTGGCACTTGTGGGTGGTCAACCCCGAAGGGGACGACGCCGAGGCAGACGACGACCCCAGGGTATGGCCCAGTGCCACCCGGCCGGTAGAGCTCAGCATCGACCATGCCGGACAACGACGGATAGCGCACGCGCTCGATGACCGGCTCAGGTGTGAGCCAATCGACCGCCTTCGACGGCACGTTCGGCAGCACCTTGAGAAAGAACACTGCTGTACGTGCGCCAGCGCGTAGCGGATCGCCGAGTACCGCAGCGGCTGACTCGACGTGCCGGAGCGCCTGCCGAAGAACATCCATCGCGTACCCCCGAACTCTGCCAGCGCTCACCATGCGAGCAGGCTATCGCCGCGCGCGTCTCCGCTGCGTGGCCGCGCGGCGCTGGAACGTGACGTGGGCGTGTCAATTCGGCCAGCAAACATCGTATGCAGCTTGTCTATACGCACATGCGCGGAGCAACCATCCGGTGATGGGTCGCTGCTAGTGCGATCCGTGGTTGCCGCACCATTGCCGTCCGCTGGCTGGTGGAGCAACATCACTGTGCAAGCCTCACCTGAAGTGGCAACCTCGCCGGTTCTCAACGCGACGCATGCTGTGCGCAACCACTCTGCTAGACTGCGCCCGATCAGCTTGCGTACAGGCACAGGAGGGCAGATGAGCAACGAACTCTGGCGACTCGACGCTACCGAACTGGCCGGGTTGCTCCGGGCGGGTGCGGTGTCGGCCCGCGAGGCGGTGAGCGCCCATTTGGAGCGGCTCGACGCGGTGAACCCATACCTCAATGCAGTTGTCCCGCCGTTCTTGCACGAACAGGCGCTGGCGGAAGCGGACGCCGCCGACCGCGCGCGGCTGGCCGGGGAGCCGCTCGGCATACTGCATGGCTTGCCGGTGACGACCAAGATCAACTCCGACCAGGCTGGCCTGCCGACCGATGGCGGCGTGCCGAAGCTCAAAGATCTCATCGCGACCGAAGATAGCGCCCAGGTCGCGAGCCTGCGCCGGGCTGGCGCGATCGTCGTCGGGCGCACCAACACGCCCGCCTTTTCGATGCGCGGCATGACCGACAACGCATTGCATGGCCTGACCCTCAACCCCTGGGACCGCAGCGTCACCTGCGGCGGCTCGAGCGGCGGGGCCGGGTCGTCGCTGGCGGCCGGTGTTGGGGTGATCGCCCACGGCAACGATATCGGCGGCTCGGTGCGCTGGCCAGCCTACTGCAACGGGGTGGTTGGCCTGCGCCCCAGCCCGGGCAGGGTCGCCAGCTACAACCCCAGCGCCACGGCGGCACGGCGCATGTCCGGTCAGCTCATGGCGGTGCAGGGGCCGCTGACCCGTAGCGTGCGCGATGCCCGCCTTGCTCTGGCCGCCATGGCCGTGCGCGACCACCGCGACCCGCTGTGGGTGCCGGCCCCGCTCGAAGGTGAGCCGTTGCCACACCCGTTGCGGGCCGCGCTGGTGACGAGCGTCGAAGGCTTCGACATCGCGCCAGAAGCGGTGGCGGCGGTGCGTCAGGCGGGCGCTTGCCTTGCTGCGGCGGGGTACCAGGTGGAGGAACGCAACCCACCGTATATCGCGCGCGTGCCGGAGATGTGGCACCCAATTGGTCTCTCCGACCTCAACCTTTCGCTGCGCCCACTGTTGAAAGACAGCGGCGACCCCGGCATCGAGCGCTTCGTCGAGTCGTGGATGGAGCTGCGGGATACCTACACCCTCACCGAATATCTGGATACCCTGGCCGAGCGCGACACGGTGTTGCGCGAATGGGGCGCTTTCATGGAAACGTACCCAATCATCATCATGCCGTCGTGTACCGAAGTGGCGCTGCCGGTGGGGTGCGACCTCGAAGGGGTAGCCGGCGCGCAGCGCATGCTGGACGCCCTGCGCTTCCAGTTCGTGCTGCCGGTGCTTGGCCTGCCGGGGCTGGCCGTGCCGACCACCCCGGTGGGTCATTTGCCAATGGGCGTGCAGGTCGTCTCACGCCGCTACCGGGAAGACCTCTGCCTGGCGGCGGGCGAAGTGATTGAAGCGCACCTGGGCCAGTTCACTCCGCTTGATCCGCGTGGATGAGCATGAGAGCTGCACTCTGGATGCGGCGCAGGTGCGGGTCCGGTGTCGGGGGGGTGTCCATGACGAGCTAGGCCGCTGATGCTGAAAACCTGCCCTTTGCCGATGGGGCGTTCGACGCCGTGCGCTCGATGTTCGGTTCCATTCTTGCGAGGTGATCGGCTGTTACCTTTACCTTCGCCCAGGCAAGGACACCCCCGTCTCGGACGCCGAGTTTCTCGACGTGATGGCAATGCGAAGGTAGTGTCACGACGGCCTGCGCTTCATCAGCCGATACTGCGCCCTGCGCTGCCGCACACGGTGCGGGGCAACACGCTTCGACGGCGCCTACGACCTGAGCAGCCGCGTCTCGCCACCCGGCAGCTTGTCCCACCAGTGGTTGTAGCGGCTGTAGACCTGCCGGTCGCGCGCTGCGAGCAGGCCAAGCAGGTCTGCCGCCTCCCGTGCCAGATGGTTCCAGACATCCTCCGGCAAAGGGTGGAACGCTCGCGCTACGATGGCGTCGTCGACCGCCCGCCAGACCCCGGCGACGTGGCCATCGACCAGCAGGGTCGGCAAGACATCGCCATTGATGCGGATGACGACTGAGCGGTACTCTGGCGGGATGACCCGGCTGCGGTCAGAGTAGGCCAGCAGGATGTTGTCCCACATGCCGAGGAGCCGTGGCGGCGCGGGGGTTGTGGCAGCGGGCAACGGCGCGCCAGGCAGGTCGTACAAGGTTTCACCGCCAGGCCCACGGAATTGCACCAGCTCGTCTCCCAGGGCCAGCAGCGCCTCGCGGGCCCGCGCGCGTGGAACCATCCCGAACTGGGCGACATCGGCAACGCTTGCCGGGCCAAACCCGCTCAGGTAGCGGCGTACCAGTTCCTGCAAGCTCGTGTCCGCGACCTCAGGGTTCGCCAGCACCGGCGCATCCGGCGCGGCGCGGTAGGTTGTGCGCTGCCCAAACGACCAGGTTTCCCCGGTAGGGACATGCAGTAGCGGCGCATACTGCCGGAGCGCCCACCAGACGCCGGGGTGGGGGGCAGCCCCCTGGCGCGCTTCCAGCCAGGCGCGCAGGTCGGCCGCCGTGCGTGGCTGTGCGGCATAGGCCAGCAGGTCCGGCAGCAGCGCATCGGCGTCCTCCGGCGTGCGCCCGGTCACCTTGTAGCGCTGGTCGTGCAGCCGCGCGCTGCGGATTGTCGGTTCGGTCGCCTCACGGAAGACGCGGTAGTCGCTGCGATGCACCGCGTGCAGCGTCATCCGCACGGCGTTGGATTTGACGACGGCGCCGGCCCTGAAGGCGGCATCCAGGTCGGCGGGATCGAACGGAGCAACGCGGTTCCAGAGCGCCAGGTAGGGTGAGGCAGGCTCCTGAGCCTGGAGCGCCACCACCTGCGCTACCGCCTGTGGGGCCGGCAGGGCACGCCGCTCCAGCAGGAGCTGGCGTGCCAGGGTTGCGCGGTTCAGCTCGCGCGCGCTCAGCTGGTTCATGATGGGCGGGCCGTGCAGACGTAGATCATGCGTGACGTCCCAATCGCCGTAGGCGTCGCGGATGGCCAGCCCGTTGTAGTGCAGCAGCGCTTCCATCTCTTGGGGGTAAACGAAGCGCAGCACGGCGCGTTCGGTGCGCAGACGTGGTTCGCCATCTTCAACCCAGCGCCGGTAGAGGACGTACTCGACTGTCTGGGCGACCAGATCCTGCCGTTGGGCGGTTGACACGGTAACGGTGCGGCCGTGGTCATCGACGAACTCCCGCCAGCCCGTTTCCACGCTCCAGACGCCCGGTGGGGTGTCGGCGGAAAACAGCGCCGATGGGCGCGGGAAGCGCGTCTCGAAGGCGAACAACCCGCCCGGGGCCAGGTGGCGACGCACGCTGCCGAGCAGCCCTTCTTGGTCGGCGCGGGTGCGGAACTCCTGGAAGGCGTTGCCGGTGAGGGTGATCAGCCGGAACTGCGCACCCAGGTCAAGGGTGCGGCAGTCGGCCAACACCCAGCGGATCGAGAGGTGCGCCCCTTTCTTGCGCGCCAGTGCGAGCATCTCCGGCGCGAGGTCCACCCCGACCGCATCTAGCCCCAGCTCCGCCAGCGGGATCGTCAGGTAGCCGGTGCCGCAGGCCAAGTCGAGCAGCGGCCCGCCCGTTTCCTCCGCAAGAGTGCGGTAAAACGGCAGCTCTGGTCCATCCAGCCCGTTCTCCAGGTCGTATTCCTCGGCTCCGACGTACTCGATGTATTCGGAGAACTGGGTCGCGTCGATCGTCATCCCGGCCCCTCCGGCTCAATCGCGGGATCATGGTGCAAGTGTAGCGGGTGGGGCGCACCTTCCCCGCCCCTCGTCCCCGCGAGGAGCGGGGGAGTATTGCAGCGTGTTCGGCTGTCTTGGGCTGCCCCGTTATGTTGTCGCGAGGGTGTGCGTTTCCAACGCCGAACAGGTGGCTTGCGTTACACGACTTGGGACTGGGTTGTCATAAGACATATCCATGTGAGTGTGACAACGACGGACATGCAACCGATGGTCTGGGCAGAGTTTTCGTCTGCCGAACCTCTCGTGCGTGAACGAAACGTGCAAGCTCTGGCACATTGTTGACAGTTCCATTCGCTGATGCTAGGGTACCTGCATCATTCGTCTGTCGAAGTGGGGTTCGCCGGTGGAGTCGGTCAATGGGCTGGTACCCGGAGGGCTGGACGAGAACGATCGCCTGCTGATCGGGCTCTTGCAGGCCAACGCCCGCGCCAGTTACCAGGAGCTTGCCGAGGCAAGCGGGCTGTCTGCCTCCACTGCCCGCCGGCGGGTAGAGCGCTTGCTGGACTCCGGCGTGCTGCGTCTCGTCGCGGTGCCGAACTGGCCGAAGTTCGGCATTTCCTTCACGGCGTTTCTTGCGATCTCGGTGGACCTGCCCCGTCTGCGGAGCGTCGGCCTGGAGCTGGCGGCGATGGATGAGGTCTGTTTCGTCTGTATGGTGACCGGCGATTACGACCTGTTTGCCCAGATCATCCTGCCGACCAACGCGGATTTTGTGCGCTTCGTGACGCAGCGCGTTGCCCCGATCGTCGGCATCCGCGACATCCAGACGTACATGATCCCGGCCTTCATCAAGTCGTTCGAGCAGTACCGGTTGCCGGCGACACCGAACCCGTTGTATGTGAGAGGAGGGGTTGACGCCTACGCCTTTGACGATGAGTTCGGCGAGGAGCAGCACGAACAGGCTGGTAGTACCCGGCAGTAACCCCAGCACACACTGGTTTGAGGAGGATGGGAGATGCAGGTAGACGAGAAGCAGATTGCTCTCACGCGCTCACTGATGGCGCATTTTGAGGCGCACGGGGTGAGCCGGCGGAATTTCCTGAAGTTGCTCGCGACGGCCGGCGGAGGCGCCGCGTTGTCGTCGCTGATTGCCGCGTGCGGCGGTGATGACGACGACGATGCCCCGACCGCGACATCCGCCGCAGCGGCGCCGACGGCGACGACTGCCGGGTCGACCCCGGCCGCGCCGGAGGCGACCCCGACGACCGGCGGCACGACTGCTGAGCCGATGATCGCGATCATCGCCAGCGGGCAGGATATTTCCAACCTGGACCCGCACACCGGCCACGACTACTCGATCGCCAGCACCCAGAAGTCGGTCTACGACACGTTGCTGCGCTACTACGGCAACCCGGCAGAGATCCAGAACGTCCTGGCAACCGAGTACGAGGCGAATGAGGATGCCTCGGTTTGGACGTTCAAGCTGGACGAGCGCGCAGTGTTCCACGACGGCACGCCGGTGACCGCGTCCGATGTCGTCTACTCGGCCGGCCGCCTGATCCGCAAGAACCTGGGAGCCGCCTGGATGTTCGTCGCGGTGATGGACGAGACATCGGCTGTCGCCGTCGATGAGCATACCGTGACGATGACGCTCAAGTCCCCGTTCTCGCCGTTCCCGCTGATCCTGCCGTGGTTGTTCATCGTCAACGAAAAGGTGGTGCGTGAACACGAGGTCGACGGCGACGAGGGCGAGGGCTGGCTGCTGGACCACGAGGCCGGCTCTGGTGGGTTCACGATCAAGAGCTGGCAGGTCGGCGATTCCTACGAGTTCGAAGCGGTGCCGGACTACTGGTTCGGCTGGCCGGAGCAGGGTCGGCTGGCCGGGTATGTCTGGAAGATCATGCGGGAATCTTCGTCGCAGCGCCTGGCGCTCTTGAGCGGCGAAATCCACATGGCCCACGGCCTGTCGTCAGACGACTTCGTCGCGGTCGCGTCGGAACCGGGCTTCGAGTCGATCAACGAGCCTGGTTTGAGCGTCTTCGCGCTCAAGCTCAACAATCAGCGTGGCCCGACCTCCGATGTCAACGTGCGCAAGGCGATCGCCTACGCGATGGATTACGATGCGGTGATTACCGCCCTGAACGGGCGCGCCTCGCTCCTCGAAGGCCCGCTGCCCAACCTGGGCGACTTCGTGAACCCAAACCTTAACCTGTACCGGCTCGACATGGACAAAGCCAAAGAGCACCTCGAGATGAGCGAGTATCCTGATGGGGGCTTCGAGCTTGAGTTTGTCTACGTCACCGGGTTGCAGATCGAGGAGCAGATCGGCTTGATCCTGCTCGACAACCTCTCGAAGCTTGGGATCACCTTGAACATGCAGGCCCTGGTCTGGCCGGACATGGTGGCCCGCGCCAAGGAGGTTGAGACAGCTCCTGACATCATGGCGGTCTACTCGGGCACCAGCTACGCCGACCCAGACAACTTCCTCTGGCAGGCGTACCACTCCAGCCAGGCGGGGTTCTGGGCGGCGGCGTCGCATTATAAGAACCCGGAGCTCGACAAGATCCTTGAAGATGCCCGCTCAACCCCAGACCATCAGAAACGGGTCGAGCTCTACCACAAGGCGCAGGAGATCCTGGTGGAAGACGCAGTCGAAGTCTGGATCCAGAACCAGTGGAACAACTGGGTCTGGACCGACAAGCTCGTCTACCAATACACGCCGATCATGGGACAGTACATCCAGCCGATGTACTTCCTGTCCTGAGCCTATTGGAGCGTTCGCCAGCAATGCGAAGGGATGATGAGCGCACGTGAACCTCGGGACCTATATCCTGCGTCGCCTCCTGCTCTTCATCCCTGTGTTGCTGGGCTTGTCGCTGCTGACCTTTACGCTCACTCATGTTGTGCCCGGGGACCCGGCGCTGCTCGCTGCCGGCCCACAGGCGAACGAGGCGATGGTCCAGCAGATACGCGAAGAGTTCGGCTTGGACGACCCCCTCCCAGTACAGTACTGGAACTACCTCACCGGCCTGGCGGAGGGGGACTGGGGCCGCTCAGTCCTCTCCCGCCGGCCGGTAACGGCAGACTTGCGGGCGTTCTGGCCGGCGACCCTGGAGCTGGTGCTGGCGGCGATGGCGATCGCGATCGTGATCGGCATCCCGCTGGGTATCCTCGCCGCTGTAAAGCACGACCGCTGGCCCGACCACGCCTCGCGCATCTTCGCGCTCAGCGGGGTGAGCATCCCGGCATTCTGGTTGGCGCTGCTACTCCAGTGGTTTGTCGCGCTGCGTTTCGACTGGCTTCCGATCGGCGGCCGTGTCGCGATCACGGTCGGCGCTCCTGAACATGTCACCGGCTTGTACGTCCTCGACAGCATCCTAGCGCTGGACGGCGCGGCGCTGAAGAGCTCGTTGTTGCACCTGATCCTGCCGGCCTTCACGCTGTCGATGGCGTCGATGGCGACGATCACCCGCATGACCCGTTCGAGCATGCTGGAGGTGCTGAGCCAGGACTACATCCGCACCGCGCGGGCCAAAGGGCTGCGCGAGCGGCGCGTCCTGG
>QEUZ01000120.1 GCA_003577355.1 Chloroflexota bacterium
CCGTTATCGAAGTAGTACTCACCGGTCGGGATCTGGAAGTTCGTGCTGCCTGACATTTGCAGGTTGCTTGGGTTGTTGCCTGCTCCGTAAAAGTACGCGCGCACGTACACGTTCGAATTCGTCTGAATGTACGAGCTGCCACTGAAGCTCCAGTCTGCGCCGTTCAGGAAGTAGAACGTGTAGGCGCCGGAGGTGAAGGTGAGCCGGGCGCTGCCTGACATGCTGAACCCGCTGCCGCCGTCGAAGATGTAGGTGCCGGGTCCGAGGGTGATGTGGTTGGAGCCACCGGTCACGATGCCGCCACCGCCGCCAAAGTACAGTGTGCCGCCGCCAATGGTGTTGCCCGGTGCGGTGCCGTTGATGTTGATGCCGGCGCCACCGGTGAAGGAGTAGCTGCCGGACTGCATCGTAAATGTCGGCGTACTGCCGCCGATCGAGATGCCCGACCCCCCGACGAAGTTGTAGGTGCCGCCGGCGTTCATCACGATCTGGCCGGTGTTGCCGCCGCCGATGCTGATTCCGGCGCCGCCGGTGAAGCGGTAGGACGTTGGCGACACAGTTGCGACAGGGTTGCCCGGCGCGGACGGCAGCGACGGAGGGGAGAGCAACGTCAGCAGCGGATCGGGGATCTCCGGGCCGTTCGGGACTGTTCCCGCGCCGCTGGTAATGGTCGTCGACCCGGATGTCTTGATGCCATCGTTGGCAGACACTTTTTCGCTGGCCTTGAGCACGGTGCTGCCAGATGTGCGGATTTCGTAGTTCGAGTGGATGCTGCCGCCGATCGCTTCGAGATAGGTGCTGCCGCTGGTGTTGAGGCCGCCTGCCGACGAATTGAGCGCCAGAATGGTGGCATTCAATCCCTCGGTTTCGACGCCGGCAACCGACGTTGCTGAGACGGACCAGCTACCCGTGTAGATTGCGCCCAGGAAGAAGCGCTGGACATCCTTCGTCACCGTCACCTGAACGTACTTGTTGTCGCCCGCATGGGAACCTGACGACGGCGGGCGGCTCACTGTCACGTTGCTGGCTGGCACGCTGGCGTTGAATGCGCCGTACTCCTGTGCTGCGCCGAGGATTTCGGAGCTGGATTTGTTGTCCATGACTGCCTTTGCGCCAGCGAGCGCAGCGGCGTCAGCAGCGCTCTGCACCTGGCGGCGTTCGGCCATGATGTACCCCGCGTCGACTGACAGGGCCATGGACCCCACCAGTACGAGCGAGAACAGCGCGAATATGATTAGGGCTTGCCCTTCCATCGGTTGGCGTTCCCAGACGCGCCGCTGGCGACCTGGACATGGTGACGCCACTGTTCGCTGAGCATCTATCTGCATCGCCTCACTCTCCGTTTCCAGTGGGCCACGCTGCGCAAGACAGCATGCCGTGTCCGCTGCGCACCGGCGCGTCGGCCCCACTTGGCATTGTAGGCAGCAGTGGAGAGCGCTCATACGCCGATAAGAGTGAGATCGATGATGTCGCCCGTCTGCCAGTACCGATACCTTTGCCTGGCCCTGCAGGTACTGATGGGGAATAACACAAGGAGCATCGGCTGTTCACCAACAATACGACCGGTGGTACGGCAGCAGGAAGCGGAGTGCGGGATGCTGGATTTGACAACCGAATACGGCCGCCACGCGGCCGACCGGTTAGAGACGACAATCATCGGATGGCTGGCAACGGTGCGGCCCAACGGCGCCCCGGATGTCGTGCCGGTCTGGTATCTCTGGGAGGATGGCGAAATCCTCATCTACAGCCAGCCAGGCAAGCGGAAGCTGCGGAACATCAGTGCAAACCCGCAGGTGGCGCTCGTGCTGGATGATACCAGGGGCGGCGGCGATGTCGTGCGGGTGGAGGGAACAGTGCGCATCGCCAGCGACGAGGCGCCGGCAAGTGAGAACCCAGCGTACATGGCGAAGTACGCCGCTGGCATTCAGCGCATCGGCTATACCCCAGAGCAGTTCGCGAACGCCTACAGCGTGGCGGTCCGGATCACCCCCAGCCGGGTCGGGCGCTAGCTCAGCCCACGGTCCTCAATGCTGGGGGGCTGATTCACCCGGAGCGGCGGCAACGGAGCATCCCAACGCTCCACCTGCACCAGGGCATGCTGGCCGACGCTCGCTTGCGCCAAGCGCGACGTTCCACGATCCAACGTGACCGTGTTGGGGTTGCCGTGGACGCAGAGCGAGTCCGGGTCTGCGGGGTCGAGTGGGTCGTACCAAGCGCCGGTCGAGAGCTGGACCACCCCTGGGCGCAGCGCGTCGCTCAGCACGACCCCAGCAAGGCAGGCGCCCCGGTCGTTGAATACCCGCGCGACATCTCCATCTGCAAGTCCGCGTTCGGCGGCGTCGTCCGGGTGCATCCGCAGCGGCTCGCGTCCTTGCACCTTCGAGGACTGACTGTAGGCCCCAACATCGAGCTGGCTGTGCAAGCGGGTGCGCGGGTTGTTGGCGATTAGCACGAGCGGGAACTGCTGCGCGCGCGGCGCACCACGCCATTCGGTTGGTTCAAGCCAGGTGGGGTGACCAGGACAGTCGTCGTAGCCAAAGCTCGCGACTCGCTCGGAGAAGATCTCGATCTTGCCGCTGGGGGTTGCGAGGGGCTGGTTCTCCGGGTCAGCGCGAAACGCGCCGAGATAGACATGTCGCGGATCGAAGCTGGTCATCTCGATGAAGCCTTCGTCCCAGAAGGCGTCGAAGTCAGGGAGCCTGTACCCCTTCGCGCTGGCTCGTTCGTGCCATTCGGCATACATGTGCCGCAGCCAGCCCATCTCGTCGCGGCCCTCGCTGAACTGTTGTCCGACGCCAAGATGCTCGGCCAGCGCACTGAAGGTGAGGTAGTCGTCGCGCGCTTGGCCAATCGGTTCGACGGCCTTGTGCATTGCAAAGATGTAGCGGTCGTTCGGCGACCCGCCGATGTCGTTGCGTTCGAGGGTGAGGGTGCTTGGAACGACGATATCGGCGTGGCGGGCCATGGCCGTCCAGAACGGCTCGTTGACAACGACGGTATCGACGGTTGCCAGCGCCCGGCGCAGCTTGCCGAGGTGCTGGTGGTGGTGGAACGGGTTGCCGCCTGCCCAATAGACCAGCTTGATCTCCGGGTAGGTGTGGCGCTTACCATTGAACTCAAACGCAGCGCCAGGGTTGAGGAGCATGTCTGCGGTGCGAGCGACCGGGATGAACGAGCGCACCGGATTCTCGCCCTGCGGCAGCACTGGTACGCCAAGCGTCTGGGCAGGCATGCCGACAGTGTGGGAGCAGCCGTACCCGAAGCCGTACCCACCACCCGGCAACCCGATCTGCCCCAGCATTGCTGCCAGCGTGATCCCCATCCAGGGCTTCTGTTCGCCAAACTCTGTGCGCTGGAGGGACCAGGTGGTCGTCACCATCACGCGCTTGCCGGGGAGCCGCCGTGCCAGGCTCCGTAGTTCGGTTGCTGGAATCTCACAGATTGGCTCCGCCCACTCGGGCGATTTCGGTGTGCCGTCGTCGCGGCCAAGCACGTAGCGTTCGAAACGCTCGAAACCGACGCAGTAGCGTCCCAGAAACGCCTTGTCGTGCAGGTCTTCGACGATCAGGGTGTGTGCAATGGCCAGCATCGCCGCGACATCTGAGCCGGGTGCAATGGGGTGCCAGGTGGCTCGCAACTGGCTCAACAGGTCATCGCGAATCGGGCTGAACAGCACAAACTCTGCCCCGCGTGCGTTGAGCCGCTCGAGTGCCCCACGCACTTCATGCCGGCCAACACCCCCAGGGATGACATACGTGTTCTTGAGCGGCACCCCACCAAAGCAGAGCCAAAGCTCAGTGTTCTCGACGAGCACGTGCCAGGTCGTCGCGCGGGTCAACAGCTCGCGCGCATTGCCGACCACGTGGGGCATGATCGCCTCTGCCGCTCCGAGGCTATACGAGTAGATCGACGAGGTGTAGCCGCCCAAGCAGTTCAGGAAGCGATGCAATTGGCTCTGGGCGTGGTGAAAGCGACCCGCGCTTGCCCAGCCATACGACCCACCGAAGACCGCACTGGCCCCGTGCTCCGAGTACACACGTCCAAGCTCGCCGCCAAGCAATGCAACGAGACGCTCCCAGGAAACCGGGACGTAGGCATCGTTGCCGCGCTTGTCACTCGGGCCAGGACCATTGTCTAACCAGCCAGCCCGCACCATCGGCTGTGTGACGCGGGTGCGGTGTCGCAGGCTCCCAGGGACGTTCTCCAGCAGGCGAGCAGGGTCTGGATCGGCGGGGAATGGATGGATCGCCACCAGCTCACCGTCGGAAACCTCGGCCTGGTAGGCTCCCCAGTGCCCAGCATTCGGATGGACCGTGCGCGTCGCAACTGTCACCTCTACCTACTTTCGGGTTCTCTCGATCGACCCAAACATGTTGGACATCGTCACGATAACAGCCTGCCAAACGCCGATGTGCTCAGCGTGCGGTTCTTGCCGGGTTTGCCTGGCGGCCCCGTGGATCTCCAGCGACCCGGTCGCCAGATTGTGGCATCCGTGCGCTGCGCACGTTGCCGAGTGGACGGCTGCGGTTCAACACGCGTGTCGTGCTGGTGGCCGGCATCACGCGCGGACCTGTTCGCGGGCCGCGTTGAGCCAGCTCAGCAGTGCGATGTTCTGGGCAAGGCGCATTTCCAGCACCAGTTTGCGGAAATCGTCGGTCTCCGCGACGACCTGCTCTTGCAGGTTAGCAACCAATCCCTCGCACAGCGCACGTTGTCGCACAACGAGCCGCTGGGCGATCCGCGCATCGAGCAGTCGGGCGACATAGAGCTTGAGCAGGAACTCCAGGCGCAGGTCCCTGGTGCGTGTCACTGGCTCATCGAGCCAATCTTGCAAGACCTGTTCACCAGCAGCGGTCAACGTGAAGATCTTGCGTGGTGGGCGCGGGTCGTTCGTCTCGATTTGGGCAACGATCAGCCCGCCTGACTCGAGCTTCTTGAGGTAGGCGTACAACATGCTCGGTTCGAGGTGCAGCACTTCAGCTAAGGCTGTGTCGTCGTCGAATTCGCGCGCAAGGTCGTATCCGTGGCGTGGTTGATGTTTCAGCAATCCCAGGAGCGTGTTCTCGACCGCCATCGTCCGTTCCGCTCCCTTCATGTATTCAGGCACTGAATAATCATACGTTTCGACGATCAGTATGCAACGATGGTCAGTGACGCCTTGTGTGCTGCTGAACTGCAGGGCACACACCGCCGGGCGGAGACGCGTTGACGCTGAATGCACCCGCTCCGTAAGATGCCGCCTGGTTGGGGATCGACGGTGCATCTATCTGCATGGTGCACGCTCCACGTAACAGGTAAGGCGCCGAAATGGATAATCAAGGCCGTGATGATGCGACGACGCCACAGGACGACCGTGTCGTCGCCGAGCGAGCTGCTGGGAGTGTGACAGGAGCAAAGGGCGCCGGCATCCGTCGCGCGTTCGCGCGCATCCCGGGTGGTGCTGAGGCGACGCAGGCGACCGAGGTTACCCAAGCGGAGCTGAGCGACGTGCGCGGAGAAACGGTCGTCCTCGACCGGAGTGGCGCCGAACGCATCGAGGCGCAGAGCGTCACCATGGAACGCTCTGGCGCGCAAACGATCGATGCTGGAGCGGTGCAGATGAACCGTTCAGGTGTGGTTGCGCTCGGTTCTGATAGCAGTGTGCTGCAGCATTCCACTGCCGTGCAGGTTGTGGCGGAGGATGTCACGCTGACCGATAGCAAGGTCGTCTGGCTCCTGTCGGAACGGACCAACGCTACAAATGTTGCAGCCATCCTGTTTAGCGGCGCAGTTGATGGGGACATGCGCACAGTGTTTACCCCGAAGAGCGCCGCGGTTTTTGGTGCGGCGTGTGGAGCCGCGGCTGTCGTGCTGCAACTGGCGATACGTCGTTTCACCCGCCGCTGAGCGAGAAGAGGAGACCTGGATGGCTGGCCTATTCAAGATGGTCATCGGGATCGCAATTGGGGCCGGGGTGGGCTATGCGCTGGCCAAGCGCGCAAGCACCGACGTGGAAACTGGCAGCACATATGGCGTTGCCAGCGACGTGCCCCCCACGGGGATCAAGGCCCGGCTCCAGGACGCCGCACATGCCGGACAAACAGCGCGTGCCGCACGCGAGGCACAGTTGCAAGAACGCTTCCGCCAGCGTGTGCACGATCCGCAAGCGTTCACGGCGCAGGATCCGAGCGGCGCGCCGTAGCTGCGGCTCATGTCTCCATATGGCTGTAGCTGGAGTGTTCGAGATACACGACATCCAGCGGGATGCCAGGCAGGAGCGTATCGACGAGCGCAGCCGCGAAAGAACCGATCTGATCTTCAAGGAGCAGCTTGATCGCGCGGTCCAGCGTGATGCGCGAGTGGAACGTGGCGCGCAATTCGACGAATGCGGACTCAGGCGGAGCGCCGTTGCGACTCAGCACACGCATGCTTCCGGTGTCGTCCGTGAAGGTGTACAGCGCGTACTGGTCCAGGTAGGGGATGGTGCGCACATCCTGGACGCTGCCGCGCAGCGTGACGGCGCGGCCATCCCAACCGTCGGGGTTGGCCCGTAGCGTCGCAATTGTCGTTACCGCGTCGCCACCGCTGCTGCCTCCCCAGTGTTGCGACACAACTGCGTAGGTGACGACGCCAACCAGCGCCAACAGGAGAAGGAGCACGACCAAACCGGGGGTGACCCGCAATCGGGACCGCGTGCGTCCCTCCTGTGATGGAAACGGCTGGTTTGAGGCGCTCATTGGTGTGCCGCCTTGACGCTGAAATCTGCGACGTTGCTGATTGTTCCACGCTGGTGATAATCCAAGCAGGTGGCGGATGCTATGCACCCGCTGCCGCGACCAGCGACACGCGAGAGGGGGCGAACGAGTGGACGAGAATAGCGCCGCGACGTACCCGAACTACCGCCCGGCCGTGATGGGCCGCCACGGGATAGTGGCATCGGCGCACTACCTGGCGTCGATGGCTGGGTTGCGCGTGCTGATGGATGGTGGCAACGCTGTCGATGCCGCAGTAGCGACAGCGGCGACGCTCAATGTTGTTGAGCCGTACATGTCCGGCCTGGGTGGGGATGGGCTGATGGCGATTACCTTGCCGGGAGCCAGCGCCCCGATCATTCTGGACTACTCCGGCGGTGCACCGGCGGAAGCATCCCTAGCGACGATTGCGCGGGACAGGATGACCCAGGGGCCAATGGCCTTGCTCGTGCCGGGCGCTCCCGGTGGCTGGTTCGCGGCGCTGGAGCGCTATGGCAACCTCCCCGCTGAGCGGGTGTTTGCCGATGCGATTCGCCTCGCTGAACATGGGGCGCCGGTGAGCCATCGCAACGTTGAGTTCTTCAGCATCGGTGCACCACAGATCGCGCCATACTCCAACGCTGTTGAAACGTTCATGCCCGGCGGCGTAGTACCCAGGGCCGGCTCGCTGTTGCGACAACCGAAACTGGCTACGACGATGCGGAGGTTGGTCGAGGGAGGAGCTGCTGAGTTCTATCGCGGATCGCTCGGCCGCGAGGTTGTCGCGGCGGTGCGTGCAGCAGGTGGTGTGTTATCAGAAGATGACCTCGCCACCTTCCAAGTCGAGTGGCAGGAGCCGGTGTCGATCGACTACCACGGCTGGCAAGTGTTTGCCCCGCCGCCTCCGTGTGCGGGGTTCCAGTACCTGCAAACGATCAAGATGCTGGAAGATGATGATCTTGTCGCGCTCGGTCACAACTCGGCAGCGTATATCCACCTCCTGATCGAAGCGATCAAGCTCGCCGAAGCTGACCGTATGGAGTACACCCAGCGGCAGGTGGACCACGCCGCGTTACTCACTGCCGACTACACCCGCAGCCGCCGTGCGCAGATCGACCCAGCAGCAGCACGCTACGGCACCGGCGAGCGCTGGAACTCGCCGGAGTCCCGCGATCCTCGCGCAGTGCAACCGGGTACGCCACGCTTCACGCGCAACGCCCACGAGCACACTACACACTTCGCGACGGCTGATGGCAACGGCATGGCAGTCAACGTGACGCAGTCGCTGGGCAACCCGTTCGGTTGCGGTTTCATGGCTGGCGAGACCGGGCTCATGCTGAACAACTTCTTGCACTGGACAGACCACGACCCAGACAGCCCGAACATGCTGGCGAGCGGCAAGAAGATGGAGAACTGCATGGCTCCGCCACAGGTGTACCGCGACGGGCGGTTCGTGATGACGATGGGGACACCAGGTTCCTGGGGCATCCCCCAGACGCAGACGCAAGCGATACTCAACGTGCTTGCCCACGGCATGCACGTGCAACAGGCAATCGAGCAGCCACGTTTCCGCCACGTTGCCGGCTTCGGCATCGCTGTGGAAAGCCGTGTGCCGGAGTCTGTCACCGACGAACTGCGGGCGCTCGGGCACGATGTCCAGCGTATACCCGCGTGGTCGTGGCTCGTCGGCGGGATGCAGGGTATCTACCGTGACCCAGAGAGCGGGGTGCTGCTGGGTGGCGCTGACCCACGTCGCGACGGGTATGCCGTCGGCTGGTAGCCCGGCTAGCGCGTGCGCGGCTGGCTCTCGCTATAGCGCCACAACTGGTAGTGCAGGCCGATATTCCCGAACTCCACCCGGAACTGCGGTGGGTTTGCCGGGTTGTAGGTGAGCGCGCGCCGTTCGAAGAGTTGCACCAAGACGCGTTGTTGCGTGCCGCCAATTGTCGCGTCGATCCAGAACGGTTCGGTGATCGGGAAGCCGAGCACGTACAGCCAATCGACCCCCTGGTCGGGTCGCAGACCGCTGTTTGCGGAGTTCGCCCAGCTCCAAAAGACGCTGGCGATGTTATGGCCGGTTTCCGCGCGATAGTGCGCTAGCGTCACTCCTCCGTCTTCGGTGGAAGCGACCTGGCCGTTGCCGGCGAGGAATTGTGTGACGGGCTGGCCGGTACGGTTCGATACACGGTTGGAGCTGCCGTCGGTTGTTGCAAGGTTCGCAAACGTGGCATAGGTCGGGGTGCCGGGGTTATTGGTTGGGTCGCCGGCGACTTTCACTTGCGCTGGCGGCCGCTGTTCCCAACGAGAATTGCCGGTTTGCATCCGGCCGGTGACCAGTTCAACGGTTAACAACCCATTCGTGACGTACCAGATCGAGCTGGAGTCGCCGTCCGGGTTGGTAATCTCCATGCGGCTCTTGTCGTAGTAGCGCACCTGCCGTGCCCCGTTGGGAGACTCGGCGTACGACTCCCAGGTATCCAGGTTGACCGTCGGTCCCCAGAACCAGGAGTATCCGGCGCCGCCACCGGCCACAAGCGCATCCGTCGTCGCCCAAACGGCGTCGAATGCTGCCCCATCGGGAACGGTTGCCGTCGGTTCAGGCTCAACGATCGGCTCCTCGATGAAGTACGCAAACTCACAATCCATGTCGGCGCAACCGTCCAGGAGGGCGTCAAGTAATGACTGGTCGATGCGGTTCGCATCGTTCAGCTGCGACCCTCCGTGGGCATGGATCCCGACGATCACGGCGTCGTCAGCACGGAGCACTGCTGAGCCGCTCTGGCCGGAGTACGTGTCGATGTCGTAGTACAGGACGTAGTTGGTGACGTCGACAAATGCCTGCTTTTGCCCAGCCCACTGTGTGCCGTGCGCCTTGTCACCCGGATACCCAATGATCGTTGGCTTGAAATTCGGGTCGAGCAACGACTGCGTGGTAAGCATGCCGATTTCGAGCCACCCGGTCGCATACCCCAGGTTGCCGTTCGGCATGACGATCAGGCCGAAATCCCAAAGCTCGTCGAACGATTCGTACCATGCAGCTGGGACCCAGTAGTTGTAGGCCAGGTCATAGCCGAATGGGTAGAAGTTGTCGTAGCCATCCATACCGGGAGTGACCCAGATGTTGCTCGCCCAGCCACCGAGGTCTTCAGTGTAGAGACAGTGCGCGGCAGTGAGTAACACATCCGGCGCGATAAACGTGCCAGTGCATTCAAAGACCTGTGTTTCGGCCTGGTTGATCGACTCGAGGAACGCGATGGCCGAGACAGCCGGTGAGACACGAATACGCTCGTCCGGCGGAAAGACGGAACGCGGCGCGCGCTGCGACGCGTTCTCGGCGCGGAGCGCAGCGGCGCGTGCGCTGGCGCCGGTTGGTGTGCCGACGTAGCCAGAAATCCCCGGGCTGTCGATGGGCGGACGCACAGCCGGGCTGTGCTTGCTCCACACAACAGGGCCTGAAGCTGTGTCTTCCCCGAATGCCGCGATTGGCCCAGCGGCAATGATCAGGGCAAGCAGCAGCACGAACACCGGGAGGCGATAAATGCGCCGAGTTAGCATGAGGGTGCTCCCTGGGAGAGTGAAACGCAGCACGTCGCGCCGATGGATAGCCCCAGACTACACAGTCCATCGGGGAACAGCAAGAGGTTCTTCGAAGAATCGCGTTCGGAACTCGGCAGCGACGCGGCAACTGGTCGCCAACAGCGGTCGGGATCCGTAGAGCGCGCTTCGGTATCCGCACGAGAAGTGCGTTGGTGTGGAAACGCTTTTTCCTGCACCCCAATAGATTGAGCTAGCGCGCTTCGTACCGCTCATTCACCCGTTCGAGGCCACTGTTGCGGCCGTTTCGCGGGCGTCATTGGTTGATTCAGCGCACGTTGCACCCAGCGGTGGCGCAACATGAAGGTGCGGAGACTTACGAGTAGCGCCAAGTGTAATAGTGCTGCCCGACGTTGCCCGCCTCAGTCGCGAACCCAGGGGGGTTACCCGGCGTATAGGTCAGGCAACGGCGCTCGAAGCACTGCGTCAATACTGCCCGAGGGGTGCCGGCCACCTTCACCGTTGCCCAGTATGGGTCGGTGATCGGATACCCGGTCGCGTAGTACGGGTTGACGAACAGGGGCGCCGAGGTCAGCTCGCCATCCTCATACACCAGCCCGGACGAGTTCATGAAGTTCCAGAACGGCGTCGCGATCCAGTGCTGAGTTTCTTCAACAAAGATGGCTGTGCCGATGCCGAAGTCGGCGTATGAATCCTCAACCGTCACCGAGCCGTCACGGTGGATAACTGATCGAATGGCGTCGAGCTGCATCCCAGCCGTCACGTCCAGCAAGTCCTTGAAGCTGGCGTAGGTTGGCCCGGTTGGGTCGTCGGCGTCACCGGCAACGTTCACCTCAGCCGGTTCGAACTGCTCGAAGGTGTTGTCGCCCATCTGCCTCCGGCCGGAAATCAGCTCAACGACGAGCAGGCCGTTGGTGACGTACCAAATCGAGTCGGAATCGGCGTCCGGATGGGTGATCTCCATGCGGCTCTTATCGAAGTACTGCACCAGCCGCATGCCGCCGGGGCTTTCCACATATGGCTCGTAGAAGGCGCAGGTATGCGGTGTTGGCCCCCACATCCAGGTGCGCGCAATCTGGCCGTCGAGCACCGGCTTGTCGGTGCGCTGCCAGGTGCGCTCAAATGCGTCGTGTCCGATATCCCCAGGTGCGCTGATGCAATCCGGCTCCCCGGAAAGGATGCTTTGCACCCAGTCCCAGCGGCGGTCGACGTTGTCGCGGTC
>QEUZ01000121.1 GCA_003577355.1 Chloroflexota bacterium
CTCCGGTCCACCCGGTGATGGCGCTGCAATCACGGCTGGCGCGCTGACGGCCAGCATCCCAGCCAGGATGCTGACCGCCGCAAGCAGCCGGATCAATCGATTGGGTCGCTTCACCTGCCGTTCCTTTCCCGCACCCCGGTTCCCCTGGTCGCAGTAGCCATTCCCACCCACGGACACCGTCGCCAAACTCGGCAACTGAGCCCATGGCTCGGCAATGTGCGACTCTGCGTCACAGAATATCAGAGAGCGCGTGGAAAAGGGAGATATGCTGGAGGTATATCCCCCGTACGAACGCGGAGAGTGTGCGAAACGATCGCACGGGGGATGTCCAGAACCTCGTGTTCAATCCACCGGCTACTGTCGGGTCAAGGTCGCTCGTTGCATCAGAAAAGAGCGCTTCAGACAAGGACGATCACATCACTGCCCACTCGTCACTGGTCACTCGTCACTGGTCACTCGTCACTCCACTAGGCCGGATCGCTCGTGTGGTCGCGCTGCTGGCGGGCGGTGCGCCGGTTGCTGAAGTGACGCTGTTTCATTTCGTCGGGCGCCTGTATGCGGGAGTACACGGGGATCTCGTCGAGCAACTCGCGGGCCATTGCCAGGCCAGCGGGACTTTGCGGTGCGCTCTGCAGATACTTCTCCAGTGCACCACGTGCTGCGGAATAGTTTCCCGCGCGGTTGTGGCGTAGCGCATCGGAGCGGGCACGGGCCGCATAGATCTCGGCGGCGATATCCAACACGTGGTCGTCGCCCGGCCCGGGGTCGGATTGCGCCTGCAGGTTGAGGCTGGCGCTCGCCTGCTGTTCCACAGCGCCGCTAACGTCGCGCCAGCGGATATTGGCTTCCAGACGCTCCCAACTTCCGCGGGCCAGCGGTGGTAGCTCGATGTCCCAGATCAGCAGGCGTTCTTCATTGGACGACATCTCTCCAAGTGTGACTTCAACGGTGTGCTCCTGGCGGCTGTGGGGGATGTCGTTGATGAGCTGGACCTGCCATGTGCTCGGTGTGCGTAGCGACAGGGTCACATCGCGCAATGCCATGCTCAGCAGCTCTCCCAGCTCGCCAGCGAAGACGCGTGGGATGTCGCTTGTTCGGGCAATGTAGTGGTACCGTCCGCCGCCGGCATCGGCCATGCGTCCCAGCAGCTCTTCGTCGAAGTGTTCGCCGACGCCGAAGGTGGTGGTCGTTATGCCGCGCCGCTGCAGCTCGGCGGCATGCCGGGTGATCTCGTGGGGGTCGGTGATGCCGACATTGGCCATCCCATCGGTCAGCAGCAACGCCCGGCAGACAGGTTTGCCGGGCCGGCGGATGAGCGGGGACACGCCGTCGGCGATCGGAGCAAGCTGGGCGCAGCCGAGAAGCCAGCCTTCGGTCAAGTTCGTGCTGCCGCGCGGTTGGTAGGCGGCCAGGCGGCGGGCTACACCACGGCGGGTGCCAGTACTGAACGCACGCTGGGGGGTCGGCATCTCAACAACATCATCAAACAGCGTCAGCGACACCGTGTCGCGCTCGTCAAGCAGCTGCAGCGCGTGCTCGACGCCGCGTTTGGCCATCTCCAGACCACCCCCGGCCATTGAACCACTGCGATCGACGATGAAGGCTAGGTCGAGCGGTGGACGCTGGCGCTGTGGGTCGCGCACGTCTGGGGCAACGACGCGTACCAGCAGCCGGAAGGTGCCGCCGTGCTCGGGGAGCGCACGGTACTCAGTCCGCAATTCAATGGTTGCAGCCGCGCTGCCAGAGCCGTTTGGGTTGGTCGTCTGCGACATTTCAAAGGTCCTTCCCGGCAATGTAAAACCAACTCGAAGGGTGCGTTGAACCAGCGCCGCGTCCTCGCGGCGTGCGCGTGCTCCTTTCGGCTGTTGTGTTGGGCCGTGCCTACTCCGGTGGCGTTTCCGGCTTCCTCTCACGGTGGTTGGTGAGCAACCCGTTGCGATGCAGTCCACGCCGGACTGCATCGATGAGTGCATGTGGTTTCCCAGGCATCTGGCGGTAGCGGTCCTGGCGGAGACGCAGGATGACCCCATCGTCCAGTTCGTACTCGTACCAGAGTTCTGGCTTGTCTGGAGCGACAGGCCGCCTGGCCGGGGCCTGGAGCAATGGACCCGGCGGGACGTCGTAGACCCCAGGGCTGCTCTTGTGCAGGATGCGGTCTACGTAGTCGCTTGCGCTTGCTGGCCACGGCGGCGGTGCGGCGAGCTGCGCCGTGCTGGGGCCGGGCAGTGATGAGCGAGACGGTAGCTCCGCCTGTTCTCGCGCGAGTTCCAGGTCGATCAATCCCAGCGTCGAGAGCCCGCCCGGTTGCCCGGCTTGCTGATGCGCTTGCACCGCTTGGGCAATGCGTAGTGCCTGTTCGTCGGTCAATGGGGTGAGCCGTTCGCGGATCCGTGTCAAAGCCATGCCCTCCTCACGCAGGGCAGCGATGATCTGCAGCCGTGCCAGATGCGCGGGGGTGTAAGTCGCGCCGCGTGTCGAACCCTGTGGCGCTGGCAGGAGCCCTTCGGCAGTGTAGTAATGGATGGTTCGGACTGTCGTGCCCGCCAGCTCAGCCAGTTCACGCGCGCTGTACGTCCGACCGCCTGTCATCATTGTCCTCGCTCCTACACCACACCACAATATTGTAACAGTGCAACGTAATAGTGGCAAGAATGCTGGGTGGGAAATTTCGGGTCGCTGCGTTGGCGAGGGAACGGGAGTTCCACGACCCCGCAGCGCAGTAGATACTACGGCGCGACAGGTCGGTTCAGCAGCGATGCGCCAGGATGTACAAGGAGCGAGAGTGTGGCTACCGAACAACCATTTGACGTCGTCGTCGTTGGCTTGGGCGCCATTGGCAGCGCAGCGCTCTACCACCTTGCGGCGCGCGGCGCGCGGGCGCTTGGGCTGGAGATGTTCGAACCGGGGCATGGCTTCGGTTCATCGCATGGCCACCACCGCATGATCCGCAAGTCGTCGAACCAGGACGACGGGTACGTGCCGCTGGCGGAGCGCGCCTTCGAGCTATGGAGTGCATTGGAAACGGAATCCGGCCAGGAGCTGCTGCGCCAGACCGGCGAAATCCGGTTGGTGCAGCCCGACGCCGCGGGCAGCAAGCGTGCCCAAGCCGAGGCACTGCAAGCGCGGGGTTTCCTGGAAGTGCTCGATGCCGCAGAGGTGGCCGAACGCTTCCCTGGTTGCCAGCTGTACGACGATATGTTCGCGACCTACGAGGCTGACGCGGGGTTTCTTTGGTCGGAGCGCGGGATCATCACCCACGTCGCACAGGCGCGGCGGCACGGCGCGACGGTGCGGACGAACACAGAGGTCACCGGCTGGCAGGCCGACGGTGATGGGGTGCGGGTGACGACGGCGCAGGGCGCCTATGTTGCTGACCGGCTGGTGCTGACCACCGGCCCGTGGGCGGCTGAGCTGCTCAACGGCCTGGAACTCCCGTTTCGGGTTATCCGCAGTGTGAACGGCTACTTCCAGCCGGAACGGCCTGACCGCTGGACCACCGAACAGGGTGCGCCGAATTTTCTGCTCGACGTTGCGGAAGGCAGCTACTACGGGATCGCTTCGGTCGACGGGATCGGCGTGAAGATTGGACGCAGCGCCACCGAATGGGGTACGCCGACGACCGCCCGCACGATCCGTCGCAGCATCGACGACGAGGAGATCGCGATGATGCGCCGTGCGCTCGAACGCTACCTGCCCGGCGCGGCCGGGTCGGAGCTGGCGCGCATCACCTGCATGTGCACCTATACCGTCGATGACAACTTCATCGTAGACCGGCACCCGGCATGCGAGCGGGTGCTCCTGGGCTGCGGGTTCTCCGGGCGCGGTTACAAGTTCGCGCCGACGATGGGTGAGGTGCTCGCCGACCTTGCGCTGGATGGCACGACGCGCCATACGATCGACTTCCTCGCGGCAACACGCTTTCAATAGGAAGAGCAAGCGTTCGCAGGTGGGAATGTCGGTGTTACCCTATGCCGGCAGAGTACCCACCGTAGCGAAAGGGCGACCATGACGACGACCGGCGTGGATGGGAGCGATCTCACCGGCCGCAGGGTCGCACCAGTGCTGGCGCGCTGGCGTGCGGGCTTGGGCTGGACCCAGGCCGAGCTTGCGGCGCGCGCGGGCATTTCGCGCGGCTACCTCTCGGAACTGGAGCGTGGCCTGACCGAACGTCCCAGCCTGGACGTGTTATCGCGGGTCTGTGCGGCGCTCGGCCGCTCGTGGACGCAGCTCTTTGCTGAAGCGGGGTTGAGCCTGCCGGGCGATGTCACCCTCGATGAAGTCGCCTCCGGTCTGAACGACCCCGAACTGATGCTCTACTTGCGGCGCCTTCCTGAACTGGGCGAACGCGAGCGCGCCGTGCTGCGCGCGATCCTGCGGGTGTACATCGACAGTGAACCGGCAGCGCCCCGCGTCGACCCGCAGGCTGCCGCGTTGCAGCTCGCGCTGCCTCGGCTGGCAGGTGGAAGCACCCCGGCAGAACGGGATGATTCGACCCATTCCGCAACTGATGGTGAGAATCAGTAATCGTTCTTTTAAAAACAGTTGACAACAGGTGTGGAATCAGTTACGATCCCTGACAGAGGAGGTAACCACGTGCCATCGCCGTCTCGTATCGACCATTGCCCATCGTGTGAAGGCCCGCTCGAAGTGCGGGAGCTCTACTGCCCGGCGTGCGACATCCAGTTGCGCGGCCGGTTTGAGATTGGCGGCGCGGGGCCATTCTCCCGGCTCTCCGATGACCAGCTCGCGTTCCTGCGGCTGTTCGTTACTAGCCGGGGGAACCTGTCCGATATCGAACGGACCCTGGGGGTCTCGTACCCGACCGTGCGCGCCAAGCTGGATGACCTGATCGCAGCCGTTGTTGCCTCCGAGCCGGCGGTTGCATCCACCCCTGCGCCTGCAGCCGGCGGGCAGCCACAGACTCCGGCAGCGCCGGAGCCGCCGCTCACCCGCCGCGAGATCCTGGCGCGGGTATCCGATGGCCGGCTGACCCCCCAACAGGGCATGGCGTTGATGCAGCAAGTCGCCAGCAGCGACCCACAGGCGGAGTGAATGCGCCATGACCTTCGCTGAGATCAACGGCAAACAGGTGCAGGTGGAATCGCTCGAAGGCGTCATGGTGATCCGCCTGGACTGCGAAGAGCTCGAGCTGACCCTGGAGAGCGACACCGAGTTGCGCGATATGGTGCAGCTGATCTCCAACGGCGGGGACCGCTCACCAACACTGCGGCGCGACGGCAGCGTGCTGCAGCTCAACCAGCAGGGGCGCTACCGCAACGCGGCTATCTTGCGGCTGCCAGTGTCCGGCGCGCCTCCGATTTCCGGTACCCACTCCAAGGGCGACCTGGTCATCGACCGGGTGACGACCGACATCACCCTGCAGCACGGGGTCGGCAACATCCGGGTGGAGCGCGGTAGCGGCTCGCTGACCCTGGACAACGGCAAAGGCGACATCGCGGTGCGCGACCGGAGCGGTGAACTGACCGTGCGGATCGGCTCCGGCAACCTGAACCTGCAACGCTGCAATTACCTGATCGTCACCAACATCGGCAAGGGCGACCTGCAAGTCATTGAGTGCGATGGCGAGATCCGCACCCAGACCGGCTCGGGCAACGTGCAGCTCACGTCCTGCTCGGGCAGTTTCGTCGCGCGCACTGGTTCTGGCGATATTTACGTCAACCGACCGCACGAACAGCTCCTCAGCATCAACACTGCTAGCGGCAATGTCCTGGTGCGTGATGGCAACGTCCTGGGGATGGCCATCTCGGTATCGCGAGGGGACATTTCCTCGACGGCGCGCTTGCAGTTGCCACCGCGTGGCGAGGGGTTCGATGACGAACAGTTCGGTGAGGCATTCGGCGCGGCAGAGGGTGACCTGCAGGGGCTGGAACAGAGGATCGCGCGGGTGGTTGAAGACGCTATTGCAAAGGCCGGACCGAACTTCATGCCTGGGTTGGACCAGAAGGTCGCCCGCGCGGTGGAAGACGCCATTGCCAAGGCTGGCCCGAGCTTGAGGTCGGCTGACTTTGGGATTGTCGCCGACGACCACGGCCTGCGGATCACCCGTGGGGGCACGCCGATTTTCGAGGCGGACGAGCGCGGGTTGCGGTTCAAGAAGGGCAACTTCGCCTTCGAAGCCGGCGACAGTGGTCTTCGGATCAAACGTGGTGGGTCGGCCGGACACGGGCCGGTCGCTCCGGGGACGTTCGACCTGGAGACGCATAGCGGCAACATCATCCTGGATGTGCCATATGGTGCGCCGATGCGCGTTGAGGCGCTGGTGACGAGCGGAGAGGTGCGCTCTGATGTACCGCTGGTAACCGTCGGCAGGCCCGGTCCGCGTGGCAGCACCCAGCGGTATGTCGGCGGAACGACGCCGGGGGACGACTTGCGCATGAACTTGCGGCTGAAGACTGACCGGGGGGATATCCGGGTACGGGCGGTACACGCCGTCGTCCCGCCGTCCCCGCCAGCGCCTCCGGCACAACCCAGCCAGCCCATGGCCCCGACAACGCACGAAGCCGCGACAGTTGCGGTGCATCAGTCCTCGACGCCGACGCCAGCAACCACTGCGGAACCAATCGTCGCGCCGGCGCCGAAGCCGCTGACCGAACGTGAACAGCGTATGCAGGCGATCCTGCAAGCACTTGCCGACGGCACGCTGAGCATCGCCGAAGCTGAGAGGCTCTTACAGGCGCTCGACGAGTAGCGTCGTCTGATCTCACGACAGCGGAACCGCTGCAAATGCCCGTGGGCGCGGGAGGGGGAAAGCCGCGCCGTTTTCCGGGCCAACGGATGAAGGTGATGGGGCATGGCAGTCGCAGCATTGGAAGAACCGAGCACCGTGACGTCGCTGGTGGCGCGCGATGAGCCGCAACCGGCGCCGCAGCCTAGCCGCCGCGACCGCCTGGCGATCCCGCTCCTGGTGCTGGGCATGGCCGTATCCAACATCGGGAACAACCTGACGGCGATTGCAGCGCCGTGGTTTGTCCTGGTGACGACCGGCAGCGCATCGCGCACGGGGGTGGTGGCCGCAACGGTCGCGTTCGCAACGATGCTCGGCGGGTTCTTCGGCGGCACAGTCGTCGATCGCATCGGCTTCAAGCGCGCGTCGATCATCAGCGACCTGGCGAGTGGCTTCTTCATCGCCCTGATCCCGACCTTCTACTACCTCGACATGCTCACCTTTAGCCTGCTCGTCTTCCTGGTGTTCATGGCGTCGTTGCTCGATGCGCCCGGCTGGTCGGCGCGCCGCTCAATGCTGCCGGAGCTTTCACGGCGTGTTGGTCAACCACTGGAGCGCTCCAACTCGATCGTCGAGATCGCTCATTCGGGCGCATCGTTTGTCGGGCCGCTGCTGGGGGGCGTGCTGATCACCGCCATGTCGGTGGCGTCGGTGCTCTATCTGGATACCCTCGGCTTTCTGATTTCGGCCGGCATCATCGCCGTTGCTATCACCATGCCGCACACCCGCACCGCGCCGGCCGCCGATGCCAAGAAGCAGTCGATCTTCCATGAATCGACCGAGGGGCTGCGCTTCATGACCCGTGAGCCGCTCTTGCGGGCGATGATCACCGTCAGCCTCTTCGCCAATGTGGTGTTCACGCCGCTGTTCGGAGTGGCTGTGCCGGTCTACGCCAAGCGGGTGTTCGACGACCCACGTGCGCTGGGTGTGCTGATCGCCTCGTTCGGGGTCGGGGCGCTGATCGGTGTGCTGCTCTACGGCGCGATTGGCCCGCGGGTGCGGCGCTACCCGGTCTTCGTCGGGGGTATCGTGCTCGGCGCCGCCTCACTCTGGTTGCTGCCAGCCACTCCCCACCTGCTGGTGAGCGTGCTGGGTACGACTGCCATGGGGATCGGGTTGGGGCCGACGAACGTGATGGTCATGACCGTCCTGCAGGAGATCGTGCCGGAAGGGCTGCTCGGGCGGGTCACTGGGTCACTCGGCGCGATGTCGCAGATGGCGGCCCCCCTCGGCTTGCTGCTTGCTGGCGTGGCAATCGATTGGTTCGGGGTACGGCCGGTGATGTTCTTCGGCGCCGCCATGTTCTCCTTGATCGTCGCTGCCACGATCTCGATGCCGGTCTTCCGGCGCATCGAGCGCACACCAGCAGCGAGTGGCACGCCGGCAACCGAGCTGTCGTAGTCGTCCGAAATGGGTCACCCTGGACACCGGGAGGGGTGCAATGTCAAACAGTATCGCCGAGCTTCAGGCGCTCGCCACCGATCACCAGCTGCGCTTGTATGCAGCAGCAACCACCCTGCGTAAGCCAGCCGGAAGCGGAACGACGGTTGGCCAGGTTGCCAACCTTGCGGACGACGCGATTGTCGCTGAGCACCTACACCGTGTCTTCCGGCTCGGCCGGAACCCATTGCGGCCAGGGAAGCAGATCGTCGCAGTCGAGGATGTCTCCTTCCGGGTGCAGCGCGGCACGATTTTCGGGATGCTCGGCCCGAATGGCGCCGGCAAGACCACGACCATCAAGATGCTCTCGACCCTGTTGGCGCCCAGTGGTGGTCAAGCCTGGGTTGGTGGGCGTGATGTCGTGCGTGACGAGCGCGGCGTGCGCCGCCAGCTCGGCGTTGTCCTGGGTGGCGACCGTGGGCTGTACGCCAAGCTGAGCGCACGCGACAACCTGGTCTACTTCGGCAACCTCTACGGCATGACGCGCGCATCCATTGAGCGGCGGGCGGACGAGCTGCTGGAACTGGTCAACCTGCGGGAACGGGCGAGTGAACGCGTTGAAGGTTTTTCGCGCGGAATGAAGCAACGCCTGCACCTGGCCAAGGCGCTGTTGCACGATCCGCCGATACTCGTGCTGGATGAGCCGACGATCGGCCTGGACCCCGCCGCCGCCGTCGATCTGCGCCGTGCCGTGGCGAACCTTGTCCCGCGTCAGACGGTGCTGCTGACCACCCACGACATGCACGAGGCCGACCAGCTCTGCAAGGAGATCGCGATCATCAACCACGGGCGTATCGTGGCCCAGGGTTCGCCGAGCGACCTGAAAGCGCGGGTCGCCGGTGAGCGCCGGGTGATCGTGAGCACCCGCCAGCCGCTGAACGGCTCCGCACCCGCCATGCTCGACCATCTCGGCCAGCTCGGCGGGGTGCGGGCGGTCCAGCACGACCTCTCCGCAGGTGGCGGCTCTGAGCTGACCATCCTCTGTGCCGACACTGCGCAGGCGCTGGACGCCTCGCTGGCGGCGATCCGCAGCGCCGGAGCGACAGTCGCCGGGGTGCGGGTGGTGGAGCCGACGCTGGAAGACGCCTTCCTGGCCATCGCCGGGGACCGGCTCGCATGAACGCGCTGCTGGCGACGACCCCCAGCGCGGCGCTCAGAACGCCGCTGCAACGGACCGGCAGCACGGTCTACGCGACGATGCTTGCAACGCTGAAGCGCAAGACCGCCTACCTGATCAACGTCGTGCGCGCGCCACTACTCCCGGCGGTGCTCTTCGTGACGATGTACGTCGCCTACGATGCCGCGGGGCGTACCACGGCCGGTGGCGTCGATGTCGCCGGGTTCCTGCTGGTGGGAATCATCGGACTGCTTTCCTGGGAAGCCTCGGTATGGGCCAGCGGTCATAGCCTCGAAGACGAACGCTGGGAAGGTACCATCGCATCTCTCTTCCTCACCCCTGCGAGCCGTGCCGGCGTCATCGCCGGCTACGGCCTCGCCGGGATCGTGCTGGCCCTGCCATCAGCGTTCGTCGTCGGGCTGCTGGCTTTGGCGACCAACGCCCAGTTTCAGGTGGCCTCCCCCGGCGCGGTTGCCCTGGGGCTCCTGGCGCTGCTGTTCGCCTCGTTGGCAACTGGCTTCGCCCTGGCCAGCCTCTTTCTCCTCACCCGTCGCGCGAACCTCATGGCGAACCTGATCCAGCACCCAGCCGCGTTCCTGTGCGGGTTCTTCGTCCCACGCGACGACTTGCCGAGCTGGCTCCAGCCGTTGTCGGCGATGTTGCCAGTCAGCCATGCACTGGACGCCTTCCGGCTGGCCATGCTCACCGGCGCTGATGTCGCAACGGTGCTCAAACCGGCTGGCGCGGCGCTGGCGGCGGCGCTGGCCTACGCCGTCGTCGGAACGCTCGGACTTCGGAGGATCGAATATGCAGCCAAGCGCAGCGGTCAGCTCGACTTGTTCTAGCCAGCGGCGCTCCGCCACGCACGGCGTGGTCATCCGTGGGCCGCTGCGCGCGGAACTGGCGGTTGCCTACGCATCGTGGCGGGCGATGGCGGGCGAACGCATCTATCAGATGGGGGTTGGGGCAGGCATCCTCGTCCTGCTGGCGATCCCGCTCTTTCAGGTGGGCGTGCTCTATCTGCTCTACGGCTCCGGCTCCGCGCTGGTCAGCTACGTCGTCGTCGCACAAGCCGCGAATGCGTTCGTCATCACGGCGCTCTTCTTCGTCGGCGAGATCCTCGACCGCGAGCGTATGAAGGGGACGCTCGCGGCACTGTTCCTCGCGCCCTGTACGCGCTACGCCTGGCTGAGTGGCTTCATCCTGGCCGGGTTGATCGAAACAACGCTGATGGCCACGGTTATTCTGCTCTTCGGCAAGCTTGCGTTGGGGGTGCAGTTCCAGCCAAACGTGCCGGCCCTGGCGGTGACGCTCACCCTCTTCCTGGCCGCGCTCTGGGGCTGCGGGGTCGTGTTCTCCGGCATCGGCCTGCTCATCCGCAAGGCCAATCCGCTCTCTAACCTGCTCTACAGCTTCGTGATCCTGCTGGGAGGGGCGTACTATCCAGTTTCTGCCTTGCCTGAGCCTCTACACACGCTGGCGCGGATGTTGCCGCTGGGCTACGGGATGCAGGCGCTCGCCGATGCTGCTCTCAAGGACGCCTCATTCCGCGACCTCGCGCCGAACCTGTTGCCACTGCTCGGGTTCGCCATCGCGTTACCCGTGCTGGGGATCCTCTCATTCCGGATGGTCGAGCAAATGGCGCGTGTACGCGGAGACCTTGACCTCTACTAACCAGACCC
>QEUZ01000122.1 GCA_003577355.1 Chloroflexota bacterium
GGGTAGTTGCCGATCGTAACGAAACTGGTCTGTATTGAGCCAATTGCACCGTTCGTGTACTCGTGGATGAAAATGTCTCCGTCGTCGATGTTCATGCGCATCATCGTACCGGTGGCGCGTACCATGCGCTCGGGGATGAAGTTCTTCATCGTTCCCACGACGCGGCTATAGTCGGCGCCGACCCACCAGTGGCCGATATCGATGATCGGAGCGCCATATCCTTCGAGCGACGATGTCTGGATAACCGACTGGTCGGCGTCAACGAAGACCTGTCGTAACGGGGTCTGAGGGTCGAGCCATTGGGAGTTTTGTTCGTACCCGTTGAAGATGAACGGGGTCCCGACGAATCCTTGGTCGATCATCTCGCGTGCATACAGGACACCGGGGCTGTAGCGGAACGTAAATCCGAGCTTTGTCTTGAGGCCTTTGCTCTTGGCAAGATCAGCCGCTCGGAGCGTCTGTCGGAAATCGTAGGCGACTGGCTTCTCGCAGAGGACGTGCTTTCCGGCCTCCAGCGCGGCCCAGGAAAGCTCAAAGTGCGTGTGCGACGGTGTGACAACATCGACGATATCGACATCGGCGCGAGCGACCGCCTCCTGCCAATCGCCGGTGTAGTAAGGTATCCCAAACTGCCCCGCGAATGCTCGTGCGTTCTCAACCACTGGGTCGCAAATGACGACGATTTCGCAACGCGGGTCACGCTGCCAACCGGGGATGTGGGCACTCTCTGCCCAGCGCCCAGCCCCGAGGACTGCGACGCGCAACTTCTCACCCATACCTCACCCTTCCTCAGACCCCGTCTCGCAACTGCCAATGAGCGCTGATGGTATTCTGCCGCGCAACATCTGTCATCCTCCTGTCTGAAAGGATGCTGTGCTGATGACAAACCTCGACCGAGGGTATGCTGAAGCGCTGGACCGCGCCGACCCGCTTGCTCCGTTCCGCGAGCGCTTCTACCTGCAACCTGGGGCGATCTATATGGACGGTAACTCGCTCGGCCTGCTATCGCGGGACGCCGAAGCGGCCCTGTTACACGTCCTGAACGACTGGAAAACCCTCGGCATTGGTGGCTGGATGGACGCAGACCCGGCCTGGTTCTACTTGGGTGAGACACTGGGCCGTCGCCTCGCGCCGCTCTTCGGAGCCGAGCCGGAGGAGGTCGTTGCGGCAGGCACGATAACCGTGAACCTGCATGCGTTGGTAGCGACGTTTTATGAACCTGTCGGTAACCGTCGGAAGATCATTGCAACAGAACTCGACTTCTCGTCGGATGTCTACGCACTGCAGGCGCAGATCCGGCTGCGCGGCGGTGACCCAGCGACCGACCTCGTGCTTGTCCCCAGTCGCGATGGTCGAACGATCGCCGAGGACGATCTCATCGCGGCGATGACCGACGATGTCGCGCTAGTCGTGCTCCCGAGTGTGCTCTATCGCAGCGGACAGTTGTTGGACATAGAGCGGCTGACCAACGCAGCGCATGCTCGTGGCATCATCATCGGGTTCGACTGCGCACACTCCGCCGGGAGTATTCCGCACCACCTGTCGCGCTGGGGGGTCGATTTCGCGGTATGGTGCAATTACAAGTACCTCAATGCTGGGCCAGGCAGCATTGGCGGCTTGTACGTAAATCGCAAACACTTCGACCGCGTGCCTGCGCTCCCAGGTTGGTGGGGTTACAACAAGGAGCGGCAGTTCGACATGTCGCACACGTTTGAGGGTGCAGGCAACGCTGGCGCATGGCAAGTGAGCACTGTCACCGTTCTGAGTGCCGCTCCGTTGCTGGGGTCACTGGCACTGTTCGAAGAAGCGGGCATCGAACGTCTGCGTGCCAAATCGCTCGCGGCAACTGACTACCTAATCGAACTCCTCGAGGCGACAGGGTTGACCGCTGAACCATACTGTTACGGCATTGGTACACCGCGTAACCATGCCGCCCGAGGTGGTCACATCGCTGTCGAGCATGCCGAAGCGCCACGTATCGCACGCGCTCTGAAGGCACGCGGGGTGGTCCCAGATTATCGGCCCCCGAACGTGGTGCGTTTGGCGCCAGCGCCCCTGTATACGTCCTTCTGCGATGTCTGGGATACCGTCCACCATCTGCGAGAGATCGTTGACAACGGAGAGTACCGCAGGATGGACGCGCGGCGTGAAGTTGTCGCATGATCTACATAGGGGGATGCTCTGGGTGAAGGCGCCCGGAGGAGCCTATGGGATTAGCGGATGGCGGGAGGCTGGATGCCAAGGATTGAAGCGGTAGGGATCAAGACGTTTGAAGCGCTGGCCGGCCGCCGCCTCGTGCTGGAGATCGAAGACAATGGGATCGATATCCTGCACCGCTGCGGCGGTTTTGCGCGCTGCACGACTTGCCGGATCGAAGTACTGGATGGGGACCCAGGCGAGATGACCGAGCGTGAGCGCACTCGTCTCGCACGGGAGCAGGAACTTGCGCCGAATATCCGACTCTCCTGCCAGATCTTGTGCGAGCACGACTTGAAGATCCGAGTGATCAACCGACTCTCGGAAACGGACCTCAGCGACGCAGGACCGCGCGTGCTAGAAGACATCGACGCAACCGGGAAGTAGGGGTGTGCGCACGGCGTGGCTCGCACCTACCAGGCTGTCGTTGGATGGACACGCCCGGAGTGACACACTCCAAGTCACACCGGGCGTGGTATTCTGCGCCTTCGCGTCGCTGTCGTTGCAACGAGCAAGGGAAGAGGGCTTGAATGGCAACAACGACCTGGAACACTGCCGAGCTTGTCCAAATGGACATCGAGCACATGCTGCACCCGGTAACGAACCTGCATCAGCATGCCCGCACCGGCCCGCTCGTGCTGGCACGCGGATCTGGAAGCAAGGTCTACGACACCGACGGCAAGGAGTACATCGACGGCTTCGCCGGTCTCTGGAATGTGAACGTTGGGCACGGGCGCAGTGAGCTTGCCGAAGCAGCACGCACGCAGATCGAAACCCTCGCCTTCGCCCCCACGTTTTTCGGGTTGGCGACCCCACCAGCTATCGAACTGGCAGCAAAGCTGGCTGCAATGTACCCCGGCCCGGTGAACCACTTCAACTTCACCTCAGGCGGGGCTGAATCGAACGAGACGGCGATCAAGATCGCGCGCTACTTCTGGTCGATCCAGGGCCGTCCGGAGAAGGTGAAGATCATCTCACGCCTGCAGGGATACCACGGCATCGCCATGGGCGCGCTGTCAGCAACTGGCATCCCCAGCTACTGGGCACACTTCGGCCCACGACCCGAAGGATTCATCCACCTGTCTGCTCCGTATGCCTACCGCAACGCTGGTGACCTCGACGAGGCAGCGTTCGTCGACAAGCTTTGCGCCGAGCTGGAGGAGATGATCGCGCGTGAAGGAGCCGGCACGATCGCGGCGATGATTGGCGAGCCCGTCCAGGGCGCCGGAGGCGTGATCGTCCCGCCCGACTCGTACTGGCCGCGTATCGCGGAGATACTGCGCGCGCACGATATCCTGCTGATCGCCGACGAGGTAATCACCGGGTTCGGCCGCACTGGTACGCTGTTCGGCGTGCAACAGTACGGCATTCAGCCGGACATCGTTTCGATTGCCAAAGGCATCACGTCTGGATACCAACCCCTCGGCGCTGTCGGCGTGAGCGACCGCATCTACCAGCAGATGATCGAGCCAGACCAGATGTTCATGCATGGGTTCACCTACTCCGGGCACCCAGTGGCGTGTGCGGTGGCGTTGCGCAACATCCAGATTATCGAAGAGGAAGACGTTACGTCCAATGCGGCGAAGGTTGGCGCGTACTTGCTCGATCGGCTGCAGGAGCTCTCGCCACACCAGAACGTCGGAGAGGTGCGCGGCAAAGGGATGATGCTGATCGTCGAAGTCGTGGCGGATAAAGGCGCCAAGGCGAAGTTCGACCCGGCACTGAACATCGGCCCGAAACTGCAAGCAGCGACACGCGAGCGTGGACTCATCGTGCGCTGCTCGAACGATGGCATTGCGATTGCGCCTCCACTCATCTTGACTGAGGATGAGGCTGACAGACTAGCACATGCCATCCAGGGAGCTGTGGTCGAAGTGCTGGGTTAGCGGCAGTTTCACCCGTTCGTGAACGAAATGAGTACACTCGCGGTCAGGAATTTCGCATCCTGACCGCGACTTGTTTGCTCGCTGATGCAACGGTGTGAGGAACTGATGAAGAAACACCTCATCCTTGTGGTGGACGATGAACCTCCTATTGTCCGCCTGGTTTCCGCGACGCTTCGCGCGAACGATTATGCCGTCATAACAGCGTCGAGTGGCTCGGAAGCGTTGGAAGCGTTCCATCAGCACCACCCGGACCTGATTATTTTGGACGTCATGATGCCGGACATGGACGGACACGCCGTACTGCGCACCCTCCGCCAAGAAAGCCAAGTATCCGTCATTATGTTGACAGCGCGGACGGCAGATGCAGAGAAAATTCAGGGATTGCTCTCCGGAGCGGACGACTACATGACGAAGCCGTTTCACCCTGATGAGCTCATTGCCCGGATCGTTGCGGTATTGCGCCGGTCTGGCTCCGGCGGAAGCCAGGCGCCTAGCAGCTTGCACTACGGCGATCTGACCATCGACCTTGGGACGCACCGTGTCATGCGCGGCGACGAGGAAATCCGGCTGAGCCGCACCGAGTGGTCGCTGCTGGAGCTACTGGCGAGCAACCCCGGGCGCGTGATGTTACATGCGGACCTGCTGAGCCGCATTTGGGGCCCGGAGTTCCGCGACGAGGTCTACTACCTGCGCACCTGGGTCAGCCGGATCCGCAGAAAATTGGGGGCCGGTGGCGACGAACTAATCGTTACCCTGCCCGGCATCGGCTACCGGATGGCTGACCCAGATACGACACTCGAGAGCTAGCGTCTCCGGCGCCGGGCCGGCACGGAACGGGGTTCCTTCGGGCCGGCGCCTCCGTCCTCTGGCGACGGTTCCCCGACCGACACGTCCCGCGGCCCCATGATCAGGTTGCTGTACAGTAACGCTGCCAGCGCCGCCCCCACAATCGGTCCGACCCAGTAGACCCACTGGTCACCCCACACCCCCTGCACCAGTGCCGGCCCGAACGCGCGCGACGGGTTCATCGCCGCGCCGGAGATGGCGCCGATTGCCAGAATGTCAATGGTGATAACCAGTCCGATAACCAACGGTGCGATGGCACGCGCGCCGCGCGAATCAACGGCAGTGCCGTAGACAGCGTACATCAGGAAGAACGTCGCAATGATCTCCGCAAGCAGTGCACCACCAACGGACATGCCGTCGGCTATCTGCGGTGTGCCCAGCGAAACGGCATCGACAGCTGCATTCGGAAAGATCAGCGTCAATGCAAACGCGGCGGCAACCGCACCAGCCAACTGGCTCAAGATATAGATCACTGCCTTCTCAACACCGAGACGGCGGGTGATCAGCAACCCGACGGTCAATGCAGGGTTATAGACACCGCCGGTAATGTGTCCGGCTGCGGCGACCATGAGGCCAATTGCCAGGCCGTGCGCCAGCGCAATCGCAACGAGATCGCCGCCAGCAGTCGCGATGATCGCACCGCCGCCGATGAACATCAGCGCGAACGGGCCGATGAACTCGACAACGACCTGTCTGATCCAGTCACGAGTCTGCGCATCCACGAATCGCCGCTCCCCTTCCTTACCCCAAACGCGAACACGACCCCATAGCGCCAACTCCCTCTCGAGGCAGTGTAGGGTTGGAGAATTGTGGAATCAAGAGTTCTCATCACTCGTGCCAGGCGCCAAAATGCTGCTACACTATCGGTAGACGGATGCCAGGGGAGCGCGAGAGCGCTGAGATAGCGGCCATGTGCTGCTGACCCTCCGAACCTGATCTGGTTCATACCAGCGTAGGGACGGCATCGAGAACGGGGAACAACCTCTGCGCCGTCAGCCTTCGGGCTGCGGCGTTCGGTTTTTCCGGCCCCGCTCGAACCACACTATCCCTGGCATCCCGCGCACGTCCCGCTGCTGCGGAGACAAGGAGGTACGCGAGATGCTTCATGCTGCACGCGCCCCAGACGCTTGGCCGATCGCCATGACCATCGCCGGGTCGGACTCAGGAGGGGGCGCAGGTATCCAGGCCGACCTCAAAACGTTTGCTGCGTTGGGCGTGTACGGCACGTCCGTTGTGACGGCGGTGACTGCGCAGAACACACTCGGCGTGCAGGGGTTTGCCGCGCTAGCGCCTCAGTTCGTGGCGCTGCAGTTCTCAACGGTCTGTACCGACATCAGCATTGCAGCGGTTAAGACCGGCATGCTCGCCAATGCCGCCATCGTCCAGGCAGTCGTCGCGTCGTTGCAAGCAGGACCGGCTGTCCCAATCGTCGTTGACCCTGTTACGCACGCCAAGCGTGGCGACGCGCTGATCGAGCCGGAGGGGGTCTGCGCGGTGCGCGATGTGCTCTTGCCACTTGCCACAGTGGTTACCCCGAACCTCGCTGAGGCGAGCGCGCTGACGGGCATTGCGGTTGTGAACGACGACGATATGCGTCGGGCGGGAGAGCGGCTGTTAGAACTTGGCTGCCACGCCGCGATCGTCAAAGGCGGACATCGTGCTGGGGATGCGTGCGACCTGTTTGTGGACGGGTCACGGAGCGAATGGCTCTGTGCCGAGCGAATCGATAACCGTTGCACGCACGGGACCGGTTGCACGTTCAGCGCGGCCATCACCGCCTACCTGGCACGCGGGTACGAGCTCCTCACCGCGGCACGCCTGGCAAAGAGCTATCTGACCAAAGCACTGCGCGCGGGCTACGTCATCGGCGCGGGCAGCTCGCCGGTCAACCACTTCTACGCACACGCCGCGAAATAGCTGAAACGTGCGGAAAGGATGCGCACATGACGATACCCACGGAACGTGTCGACACTCCGCTAACGATTGGCGGAAAGCAATTCGCATCGCGCCTGATGCTCGGCACCGGCAAGTACAGCACGCACGACGTGATGCTTGCGGCGTTCGAGGCATCCGGCGCCGAAATCATCACCGTTGCGCTGCGCCGGATCGACTTCGACGACCCGCTCAGCCGCAGTGTGCTCGAAGGCGTGGATTGGTCGAAGTATCAGATCCTGCCGAATACCGCTGGTTGCACGACCGCGCAGGAAGCGATCCGCATCGCACGCATGGCGCGGGCGATGGAGCTGTCGGATTGGATCAAGCTCGAAGTGATCCCAGACCCGGTCTACCTCTTTCCGGACCCAGTCGGCACGCTAGAGGCCGCCAAGGTGCTCGTGGCGGAAGGGTTTACGGTGTTGCCCTACATCGCCGATGACCCAGTACTCGCACGGCAACTGGAGGAGATTGGCTGTGCCACGGTGATGCCGTTGGCAGCCCCGATCGGTTCAGGGCAGGGACTGGTGCACTTCGACCGCATCAAGATCATCATCGAGCAGTCGTCGGTGCCAGTTGTCGTAGATGCAGGTATCGGCGCACCGAGTGACGCAGCGCTAGCGATGGAGCTTGGCGCGGACGCTGTGTTGGTGAACACGGCGATTGCGCGGGCAGATGACCCGGCCGCGATGGCGCGCGCAATGCGTTTGGGAGTCGAAGCGGGTCGCCTCGCCTGGTTGGCCGGACGCATACCCAAGCGTGCCATCGGCAGCGCGAGCAGCCCAACGACGGGGATCGTGTCATGACCGGCACGCACGCCTCGCCGCTCAGACGGCACCTGATCACCGATAGTCGCGCAGGGACCCCGGAGCGCATGGAGGCGATCGTAGCCGCGGCGCTCTGTGGAGGCATGACAGCCGTGCAGCTACGCGCGCGAGGCTGGAGCGACCGCACGCTGTTCGACGCTGCACAGCGACTCCGCCGGCTGACGCGACAACACGGGGCCCTGTTCCTGGTCAACGACCGTGTCGACGTTGCGCTGGCGTGCGGCGCTGATGGCGTGCATCTCGGAGTAGAGGACCTTCCGGTCGAAACGGCCCGCCGTTTGCTCGGTCCGTCGGCAACCATTGGCTATTCTCCCGACTCACTGGAAGACGCTGTCCTTGCAATCGCCGCTGGAGCCTCCTACCTCGGCGTTGGGCCGGTCTTTCCAACTTCCTCGAAAGGTGACGCAGGCGCGCCGATCGGCACGGAGGGCATCAGCCTTATGGTGGATAGCGTGTCGGTACCAGTTATCGGAGTAGGAGGCATTGATCCGGACAATGCAGGAGCCGTCGTAGGGGCGGGGGCGTGCGGCGTGGCAATCGTCAGTGCAATCTTCCTGGCTGATGATCCCGAGCAGCAGGCCCGCAGATTAGCGGCCGTCGTGCCATGACTGCCCTGCACCTGCCGCGCATCCATCTCATCGGCCCGCCGGAGGGCATGGATGCTGAGGTGTTCGTAGCGACGGTTGCTGCAGCATGTCAGGGCAACGATGTCGCTGCCCACCTGCGCATGGCCGGGCGCGACGCAGCGATGCAGCTCGCAATTGCGCGCAAGCTCCGCGCCGCGGCGAGTATCCGGACACTCATCATCAACGACCGCGTCGATATTGCGCTGCTGGTACACGCCGACGGCGTGCAGCTTGGCGAACGGGGACTCGATGTCGTGTCTGCGCGTCAGCTCCTCGGCCCCGATGCCCTCATCGGCCGGTCGATTCACGCCATCGACGGCGCGCGTGAGGCGGAAGCAGCCGGGGCGGACTATCTCATCGCTGGGCACGTTTTCTCCACATCGAGTAAGCCAGGCGAGCCTGAACGCGGGGTCGGCTGGTTAGCGCAGGTCGTTTCCGCCGTCACGGTTCCGGTGATCGCAATTGGCGGCATCACAGCACGTAATGCGCACGCTGTCATGGAGGCTGGAGCGTATGGCATCGCCGTCATGTCGGCAGTGCTATGGGCTGCGGAACCTCAGAAGACGACGGCTGAGATCCAACGCATCGTTGAGAGTTGCATTGGAGGAGAGCAATGACAACAAATCTACAGCAGGTAGAAGTTCAACTGAACGGTACGCCTGTCAGCGTTACAGCCGGACTAAGTCTGGGTGCGTTTGTCGACTCCCATCGGATCAACCGTCGGATGGTCGCCATTGAGTACAACGGTGAGATTCTGCCCCGCCATGCGTGGGACACCACGATGCTCCACTCCGGAGATGTTCTAGAAGTCGTCCAGATGGTGGGAGGTGGATAAACGTGTCACACGACGGATTCTTTGCAGAGCTGATCGCTGCACACGCTGACGAACACCGGGCAACGATCGCACACCCTGCAGTACAAGCCATCGCAGACGAGACGCTGGGTGATGCGCGCTTCCGCGCCTATCTCGAGCAGGACTACCTGTTCCTGCAGGCGTATGCGCGGGCGATCGCCTCGGCTGCGGCCGTCGCCGACTCTCTGGAAGACGTCGCATGGCTCGCTCGGCTTCTCGATAGCACCGTCGCGGTGGAGATGGATGCAGTAGCGCGCTTGTATGCGTCGTTCGGCGGGGCCAGTGAGGAACTGGCGCGCGCTTCGATGCACCCAGCCTGCCGAAACTACGTCGATCACCTGCGCGCCCACGCCGCGAGTGGTCGCCTGCTCGTGATGTTGGCGGCGCTATTGCCGTGCCAGTGGGGCTATCGCGAGGTTGCACATACGATTGCACAGCGTGGTTTGCCACGTGACGAGCGGTATCGCGGATGGGTGAACGAATATCTGTCGGTGGAGTATGGAACGTTGGTGGACCGCATGGTCGTCACGCTCAACCGGGAAGCGGAACACGAAAGCCAGCGGGCCCGCCAACGCGCGAAAGAGGCGTTTGCTGCCGGTATGCACCACGAGCTAGCGTTTTGGACAATGGTTGCAAACGGCTAGTGGCCCAACCACCACCCACTCACGGGTCAGGGACGCTCATTGCATCAGAAAAGAGCGCATCAGATAAGAACGATCGCACCACTGGTCACTCGTCACTGGTCACTGGTCACTCCACTAGTCCTCGTCGGCGCCTTGCAGCGGAAAGACGCGGAAAATGCGCCCACCGGCATCATCTGAGATGAGCATGCTACCGTCTGGCGCTTGGATGACATCCACCGGTCGACCCCACCACGTGCCATCGGGAAGGAGCCAGTCGGTTGCGAAGTCGAGCACCTCGCCGGTCGGTGTGTCGCCTGCCATCGGGAGTGCGACGACCTTATAGCCTGTCGGAATGGATCGGTTCCATGATCCGTGGAACGCGATGTACATCGCGCCGTCCCACGCTGGTCCGAGGGCAGAACCAACCATGCGCGTGAGTCCGAGAGGCGCCGAATGTGCTTGCATCCGCACCACTGGCTGTGTCACCCCGTCGCAGGCGCCCTCACCACCGAAGTTCGGGTCGGGGATGTCGCCCGAATGGCAGCGTGGCCACCCATAGTCGCCTCCATCGACGACCAGGTTGAGCGTTTCCGGCGGCACGTCATCACCCATGCCGTCGCTGCCGTTGTTGGTTGCCCAGAACAGTCCGCTAGTCGGGTCGAAGAAGATCCCAACGGCGTTTCGCAAACCGGAGGCGAATATGCGCCCGTTGCCGCCATCTGCTTCGTAGCGCATGATCGTGGCTCGCCTCGGGTCGGCCTCCTGGCATATGTTGCAGGACGAGCCGATCGACACGTACAGTGCGCCGTCAGGGCCGAAGCGGATGGTTCGGGTACTGTGTCCGCCGTCATCCGGTAGTCCAGCGACGATCGGCTCCGATGACTCGTAGAAGCCATCTCCGTTCTCGTCAATCATCCGGCTCACCAGCGATTCTTCCGCGATGTAAAGCGATCCCTGATATAAGGCGATGCCGTGGGGAATGCGGAGACCTGATGCAACCACCTCAACTGCATCGGCTCGTCCGTCTTCGT
>QEUZ01000530.1 GCA_003577355.1 Chloroflexota bacterium
GCCGACACTGATCAACGCTGTGATCGATGAAAAAGCCGGGACCGAGAGCGGGCGCATCGGCAACCTGAACCCCCAAAGTGTTGTGAGAGCTCGATGACCGGACAGCTGGCGAATGCGGTAACGGAAAGAGAGAGGGGAGTCATGGGCAAGGCGTTAGAGGGCATTCGCGTACTGGATATGACCCACGTGCAGTCGGGGCCGACATGCACACAGCTGCTCGCCTGGTTTGGCGCCGACGTGATCAAGATCGAGCGGCCCGGCGTTGGCGATGCTACACGGGGCCAACTGCGCGACATCCCGAATGTCGACAGCCTCTACTTCACGATGCTCAACCATAACAAGCGCAGCCTAACGCTTGACACGAAGTCGGCAATTGGCAAGAAGATCTTCACCAGGCTGATCGAGGAATGCGACGTGATGGTGGAGAACTTCGCTCCCGGCGTTATCGACCGCATGGGGTTCCCGTGGGAAAAGATCCAGGAGATCAACCCACGCATGATCTATGCGTCGGTAAAGGGGTTCGGCCCTGGCCCGTATGAAGACTGCAAGGTCTATGAGAATGTGGCGCAATGCACAGGTGGCGCGGCTTCAACCACCGGGTTTCTCGACGGCCCCCCAACAGTCACCGGCGCGCAGATCGGCGATTCCGGGACAGGGTTGCACCTGGCGCTGGGCATCGTGACGGCGCTCTATCACCGTGAACGAACGGGCCGGGGACAACGCGTCGAGTGCGCGATGCAGGACGCCGTCCTCAACCTGTGTCGCGTGAAAATGCGCGACCAGCAGCGCCTCGCCCACGGCCCACTGAAGGAGTACAGCCAGTACGGACAAGGTATCCCGTTTGGTGAGGCGACTCCACGTGCCGGCAACGATTCTGGCGGCGGCCAGCCAGGCTGGATCCTGAAATGCAAGGGGTGGGAAACCGACCCCAATGCCTATGTCTACTTCATCACCCAGGCAGCGGTGTGGGGCAGCATCTGCGACTTGATCGGCAAGCCCGAGTGGAAGACCGATCCTGGTTATGCCACACCCGATGCACGGCTCGACAAGATTCCGCACATATTCGATGTCATCGAGGAATGGACAAAGACACTCGATAAGTTCGAGGTGATGCGCATCTGCAACCCACTGAACATCCCCTGCGGGCCGGTCTTGTCGATGAAGGAGCTTGCGGAAGAGCCGTCCTTGCGCGCAACAGGCACCGTGGTCGAGGTCGATCACCCGACGCGCGGCACATATCTCACCGTCGGCAACCCGATCAAGCTATCGGCCTCGCCGTCGGAAGTCGTGCGTTCCCCACTGCTGGGTGAGCACACCGATGAAGTGCTGCGAACCGTCGTTGGGCTGAGCGACGAGGAAATTGCTGCCGCCCATCAAGAGGGCGCAGTGTAGGTTTCCGAATCGAGATTTGCAGCGGTGACGATCAGAGCGTAATCCAGGATGCCGTTGGCAGCGGCGCCGATTGCGCTCTGATTCCGCGCCGATTGCGCTCTGATTCCTTTGAGTGGGCAGCTCATGCCGACGCGCCGCAACGTTCGAGGCCCTTGTCCAGGAGAGGCGAATCGGAGCCGCCAACGGCTGGGCGCTCCTCTGGTCGGCATCAGCAGCGACAGCGCGATGGCCGCGACACGCGCGCTGAGGCCTGCAAGAACCATCGGGTTCAACCCCACCGACCCAGCCCTGCACTCGTGGAGCAGGTCGACGCTCCTCCGGGAGACATGTTGCCTGAGGGGCACTGTCGACCGCTATCTGCCCGGTTGCGCTGCGATTCGCACGACTGGTCCGGGCGGGCTTGGC
>QEUZ01000123.1 GCA_003577355.1 Chloroflexota bacterium
AAGCCGAGGCAAACTACTACCGTCAACTCACCGGGGCGTCTGCCTCGGAGAGCTGACCACTTGTCCCAACCAGCCTCCGCGAATTCCGGGGCGGTTCATGGCCCCCCAGTACTCCTGATACACGATCCGCAGGTAACGCCCCCAGCAGTGGCATTTTGTGGGATGCGGCGGCGGCCCCGCAACACGTTCGGTCAAAGCTCGGCCGATGTAGCAAACAGGTGGACCGTCGTCAGGAATGTCAAATGGAAGGCTCCGAAGACGCAAGGGAAGGCAGTGGGCTAAGCGGGCGCCACAACAATGGACAACCGCGGTACCAGAGGCCAAGAGCCACGATGAGCGCCCATATTCGCGGGGCAACCGATCACGTCTCCAGCTGTTAAAGGGCGGGGTCTCGACCTAGTCCTAGCTTAGCCATTAACGTACGCTTGTAGCGCCCGCCGAGGTTTCGCATCTCGCGCGAGTACCAAACGGAGATCACAACACCGAGGCATAAGAGTCGCTCGCGAGTATCTAGCGGCAGGCGCACGATCGACCGGATGTACTCGACGCCCAGCCACATCATTGGCGAGCGAGAGCAGCCGGACGCGAGCAGCGCTCGTTGGACTATACCAACGTAGCAGTTCACGAGGGCTGCGATGTGCATAGGTGGAGATTCGCGGGTGTACGCGTCGCTGGAACAACGTCTCGGGTATCTCCCACAACGGACCGAGCATCGCCATTTCGGCCAGCAGGGCATAGTCGGAGGCGACGAAGGGCCCGATCAATCGCGAGCGTCGAAGCGCGCTGGCGCGTGCGAGCCCAAACACGGCGCATGCCATGTTCAACTCGCGCAGTACAACGGAAAGCCGTCGGGAAGCAGAGTCATGACGCGCGTCGAGCGACTCCGGTCTGAATGCGGTCATACGTGCTCCGTGCTTGTCGATGATATCGACTCGGGGGAACACTAGAACGACCGACTCCGGAGCATGAACGAATGTTTCGATGCAGCGTTGAAGCATTGTGGGAAGACAGACGTCGTCGTGTGCTTGCCACTTGAAGAACTCGCCGCGCGATAGCTCGAAGACACGGTTGTAGTTCCATGCCGCGCCGCGGTTGGTTTCCTCGCGTAGGTACCTGATCCTGGGATCCCGGGACGCATACTGCCTGCAGATCTGCTCCGTACGATCGGTCGACCCGTTATCGGATACAATCAGCTCGAAATCCTCATACGTCTGCGCGAGGATCGACAAGAGTGCGGTCTCGAGGAAGTCCTCACCGTTGTAGACGGGTAGCCCGATGCTGACACGAGGATCACGTTTCATGCTTGCGGAGTGACTCAATCCACAGCTTCAAAGCTGGGTCGCCCGTCGGCAAAGCGCCGACGAGGCCCGTGCCAGGCGCATCAGCGACCCCGACGGTGTACTGGTGCCCATGTTCGCTGAGCTGGTGGAGATGTGAGCGGGGAGGCGAAGCCAGTCCGTTTGGCGGCCGCAGGGCTCGGACTAGCCTGTGGCGGCAGCAGCGAAGCAGGAGAGGTGAGGCTACTCACCATCGCGAGGTGCATTAGCCATAGCATGTTGGTCTGATCCCAGTAGCTGATTCCAAACCAGTTGAATGAGTGAATGGCCAAAACAACACCCAAGCTCCATAGCGTGATTTCGACAGACCGCGACCGCTGGCGCGGGAGGGTGCGCGCGTAGGCCAGGGCTTTGCCAAGTCGACTGAAGGAGACGATCAAGACGACAACCGCGAGTACGAGCGCGCCCAAGCCCGCGGTCAATCCAAACAACAGGAAGTGATTCGTAATGTCAGTACCCCCCGTTGTCGCATTGACATATGGCATCCAACCCCTGGTCTTGAGCAGCGGCATACCCGCGAGCCACCACTTGTCGAGATTCTGGAACGCAACGTCAAGTAGGCGCGCCCGATGAAACCCGTCTCCCCCGGTGACATCGCTGATTCGTGCCAATACGTACCAGATCGGCGCCTTCATCACGACAAGCAATGCGATGAACAGCAAGACGATACCGCGTCGGACGAAGCGCATCTCGCGTCGTGCGCTCCAAAGGGCCCAGCCAACCGCGGCAACAGCCAGACAGGTCAAAGGGCCGCCAGAGTTCGTGGCCCAGATGATGAGCACGCATGCCGCCAATCCAGTTGTGGAGATCCATCGGGCTTTGGGGGAGACAACGGCTCCGACATAGAGTGCAGCGAACGTGGCGGCGCACGTACCCAGAAGGCTCGGATGACCGAAGCTACCGGTTGCTCGCAATCGGCCTTCGCGGAACCATAGGTCTCCAGCGCGACGAAGCTCGACTCCTCCCACCGCAGCGAATGGATTGACCGAAGTGTATGTCTCAACGCAGACGAGCATCGCGTATGGAACGAGAATGAGCGCTGTCATGCGAAGAAACCAGTGAAATTCGTCGAACGTGTGCACGAGGCCGCGAAACGCAAGATACGATACGACTGCATCGATGACGAGACCGAGGTTATAGCCCTCCAGAACGTCGGTGCGGATTGCGTAGACAACGAGTACGAACCCGTACAGGACGAAGAACACAGTATCGAGCCGCGTCAATCCCAACACGCTGAGCTCCCGCCGACAGAGCACCCGAGTCAGCGCTGCAAGCGCAAGAACGCGCGTCGGGAAGATGTTCAGTCCCGCAACTTGAACATAGTGGCCCTGCGTCAGGTACAGAATGCCGGCCATCATCCCGAGTAGCGCCCAGCGCCGCGGAGCGAGCAGGACAATCGCTACAAGGGAGATCAGAATCGCGGTGGAGGCGGCGGTCATCGGAAGAGCGCTACCGAGAGCCTGTGAAACGCACGCCGAGAGTGGTGAAGCAGGAACCAACAGGCTAGAGGGGGACTGCTGCTCGAGCAAACAGTCGCTACGACCGCATCTGACGGAAAGGCGTGAGCCGAACGCTTGCGCAGATCGACGGTCCGCGCCGTCGCCAAGCAGCAATGGCCGACGTCGACCAATCTACGATGTCCCGGCTTCATCCGCTCTTATGCACACTTGCGTCAACAGGCAACGCGGCCGGGTCTAGCTCGCTGGCTCGCATAGGAGATCAAGCACACGCGCACGCAAGCCCGGCATGACCACACGTAGCTGGGCGCGGATCTGCTCACGATCTGCGAGCGCCTCCTTGACCGCGCGAACGATTTCGGCGGAAGGCTGTCGCCGCGGATCCGCAACCAGTTTCTCCACTCCTGCGCTCGCAAACACCCCACGGAACTTGTCGCTGTACGCGATTCCAACTGCGGGTATCGCCTGAGACAATGCGGCGATGCATGCGTGCATGCGGGAGCCGACGAAGAAGTCGCACTGTCCAATGGCGTACTTGACCTCGTTCTGATCGAGCCCTCCTGGCAGGCTGAAGAGCCGATCGACGTACCTGCTCGCCATGTGGGCCATAATCCGATCAATTGCCGCGACGTCGCTCTCTCCGCCTCGACCATAGACGTGCGGCACGAGCACAACATCGACCGACTCCTCCTCGATCAAGACACGAACGAGGTCATGCACAAGGCCGCTGTAGTCGACACGCAGCCCGAATCCAGAGTTTGCGCGATCAGGGGTGGAGTACAGCAGACCGCTTATGTTCAATCCAACGAGTAGCCTGGAGTAACGAGTCTTGTCCAATACCCTTGGAGCCAACAACGAGCGCGGCCGGCGCGGAAGGACGGCGAACCCCATGTCGTGACTGAAGCGAAGCTTGGACGCCTCCACGCTAGGGCCCAGGAAGCGCCGCAGGTCGTCGACACCTCCGGCGTCGCGCGTGAACACCAGCGAAGCTCGCCTGAGCAGGAATCGGGCGACGCAACGTGGAAGCGACCGGTCGAAAGGCCCAATCGTCTGGGGCAACAGGACCAGCGGTTTGCCGAGGAAAATGGCGATCAGCTGTGGAAACACGACATAGAAGAACCGGCCGACGCCATAGATGTCGCTGAAGCTATCGCCTCCAGACACGGAAAAGGCAGAGTGCGCTGCGTCCACTTGAGCAAGAATGCGGTTCGACGAGATGAGAACGCGCCGCACGCCCGGTGGAAGTGCACTTGCAAGGAATGCAAGCGCGAGCACGAGCACGACGTTGTTTGGCAGGAACGGCTTCCATGAAAACCGGAGGTTGATCAACGGAATCTTCAGGCGTCGTCCATCGACATCCACGGACGTTGCCTCGCTTTCGCGGCCATAGTCGAGAAAGGCAATCCGGGCTCGTGGCGCGGCGCGCAGGAGGATGCTTAGCGCACCCATGGCCAGTGCACCAACTCCCATGTTGTCGGTGCTGAAGGGCGCTCCGAGCAGCAGAAAGGTACCGTCGGACGGTTGAGCGTACGAATGCGAGCGGCGAACGGCGACTTTGGGTGTCACGATAGTCCTGCCTGCGCTACCAGCTTCTGGTGCGGGCGCTGAAAGCCCTTCGTGGGCCGAGTCCGAAGCGCTCATGCACGATCGATGAAGGTCCGATGCCAGAGTTCGAGCGTAAGCAGAGAGAACAACTCTGCGCTGCGACCACCGAACGACGCTGCTTCGGAAACGAATTGCGATAGTCGCGTCGCATCGAAGTAAGGGCGTGACAACGAGCGCTCGTCTAGAAGCACTTCGCGAGCGCGATCGGCGAGTTCCCGCCGTAACCAGGTCCCGAAGGGCACGGGGAAGCCGGTCTTGGGGCGACGTATGATCGCCGGCGGTATGCGCTGAGCAAGCGCCTTCTTGAGAAGGTACTTTGTCTCAAAGCCGCGCACCTTGAGCGTGTCCGGCAATGTCGCGGCGTATTCGAGAACGCGATGGTCAAGGAGAGGAACGCGAAGCTCGACCGAGCTGGCCATGGTGATCTTGTCCGCCTTCAAGAGCAAATCATCGGGCAGCCAGCTCCTAGTGTCTACATACTGCATCTGTTGCAGGCGCGTCGCGGTCGCGCATTGTGCAAACAGCTGCTCGACGTACCGCGATCTTCCGTCTCGTGCTAACTCGGCGCTAAACGCAGGCGAGTAAAGCGCTCGCTTGGCCTGATGCAGTGGACTATAAGGCCCCGCGGTGCGCGAAAAATAGTGCTCGTGGAGTGGTCGGGTGAGCGCGGCTTGATACTTCTGCATGCGACCCGACGAATCCACGCGCGCGGCCAAGGCAATGCCCAAGGAGGTCGCGCCCCGTACGAATGGGCCCAAGGACTTCAAGCGTTCGAACCACATCAGATTGCGGTAGTTCTGATATCCGGCGAATGCCTCATCCCCCCCCTCGCCGGAGAGCAAGACCTTCACATGCGCGCGAGCGAGCTTGGTGACATAGTGGAGTGCGACGGCCGGAGGCTCGCATACTGGCTCCTCCATGTGCCAGACGTACGAGGGAAGGAAGCTCCAGAAATCTTCCGCCGTAATCGTTATCTCGTGGTGACGCGACCCGTACCGCTCGGCCGCCATCTTCGCGAACGGGCGTTCGTCGGCAAACTGCTCGCCCGCAAAACCGACCGTGAACGTGTCAATTCGTTGAGTGGTATGGTCGGCGGCGAAGCTCAGCATTGCCGTCGAGTCGACGCCTCCGCTGAGCAGAACGCCGACCGGAACGTCGCTGATCATGTGGCCGCGAACGACGTCGTCGAGCAAGGCGACCAGTTCTTCGCAAAGAGATTGCTCGGTGCGGCCCGCGCGTGCGCCGGAAAACGCGAGGTGCCAGTACTGGCGTACGGTCATGCAACCAGCCTCGACTTTCAACCAGTGTCCGGGAAGCAACTTGTGGATGCCGCGCAACATGGTCGCGGACCCAGGGCAGTACATGTAGGTAAGGAAGTCGTCGACCGTTTGTGGATCTACGGCTCGTTCGATGCCGGCGCATGCCAGGATCGCCTTTAGCTCGGACGCGAAGTACAGGCGCCCGGCATGGCGGGCGTAGTAAACAGGCTTGATCCCGACCCGATCGCGCGCGAGAAAGAACTGTTGCGTCCGCAGGTCCCAGATCGCGAAGGCGAACATCCCCGAGAGTCGAGAGACGCAGTCGGTGCCATATTCCTCGTACAGATGAACGATGACTTCCGTATCCGAGTTCGTGCGGAAGACATGGCCCTTGCGACGCAGATCCTCGCGCAGCTCTCGATAGTTGTAGACTTCGCCATTGAAGACGATCCACACCGTTTCGTCCTCGTTGGCCATCGGTTGCTGGCCGGAGTCTAAATCGATGATCGAAAGACGCCGGTGCCCGAGGACGGCCTGCCCGCTCTGAAACAGGCCATCGGCATCCGGGCCACGGTGGACGAGCATGCGCATCATGCCGCGCACTTCGTGCGCATCGATGGCGCTCGTGGACTCGATGTTGACGATGCCGCAGATGCCGCACATCGCCGCGCTACGCTGCCGGTTGACCCAGGCGCGTGGCCCACTGCTCACGGCCGAGCGTCCAATTCAGGATGCGGGTCCACTTGCGCAAGGCGCGTTGCAGAGCGGGTCGGTGCACTTGCCCTAGGGTTGCCACAAGCGCAATGGCGAGAAATGAAACGCGCGCCGCCGCAGCAATACCGGTGGTGGCCCTGTAGAGGTAGCAGGAAAGGACCCCGCGGCGCAGTCGCATGAAGCGCGCCACCGACTCCCGCATTACGATGTTTGCGAAGTGGCCCTCCGAAGCGGCGGAGCTGCTCTGGCCCCCATGATGGACAACCTCGGCACTGCCCAAGTAGTAGTTCGCGAAGCCTGCTTGATGCAGCTTGAAACACAGATCTAGATCCTCGGCATACATGAAGTAGTCCTCGGAGAATCTCCCGACAAGTTCGAATGTCGCGGAACGGATCATCAGGCATGCGCCGGACACCGCTTCGACGCGTGCAGGTGTACGCGGATCTTCGAAGAGCGCGCGCATTCCCCAGAGGGGCGAACGAGGCGCGACCTTGCGCAGCAGTTCGGCGTCGACAGCTTGGTTGATAAGCGTGGGGAACGACTGAATGCAGCTCATCTGCAGCGTGCCGTCTGTGTTGAGCAACCGGCACCCGACGGCTCCGACATCGTGAACTGTGTCCAGAAAACGGCTCATGCGCTCGAGCGCGGCGCCGACTACTTCAGTATCGGGATTGAGGAATACGACGTTTCGGCCGGTAGCCTCCTCGAACGCACGATTGTTCGCGCGGGCGAAACCACCGTTCTCACGCGACTGAATGAAGCGCACCGTCGGAAACTCACGCGCCACGAAAGCATCGCTTCCGTCGAACGAACCATTGTCGATGACGATGACCTCGACCACCAGGGGACCTCCGGCGCAAAGCACGCTTTGCAGGCAGCTCCGGAGGTAGGTCACCGAGTTCCAGTTGACGACGATAACGGAGAGATCGACGGCCATGCGGCGGGCGAGGCGGGGGGAAGTCAGCTGCCAATGAACTGCTTGTGCCAAAGCTCGAAGCTGATCAAGAGGTAGAGTTGCCTGAGGTAGTTCCGGCGTCCTGACTCGTGCTCCGCGACGAGCTGCTGAATGTAGCTTCGGTCGAAGTAGCGACCAACCGCGGCACCACGGCTGAGAAGGGAATCGTTCACGTAGTGCTTCAGGTGTGCCCGCAGCCATCGATCGATCGGATTGTCGAAGCCCTTCTTCCTGCGGTTAACAACTTCCTTTGGGAGCCACTTGCGCAAGGCCTTCTTGTGGAGGTACTTGCCTTGCAGGCCACTGAGCTTGAAGCGAGGCGGGAGGCTTTCTACGAACTCCACAAGTCGAAAGTCCAGGTATGGAACACGAGCCTCCAGTGAGTTGGCCATCGCCGTCTTGTCGCCCACCATGAGGAGGTCGTCCGGCAGGCTGGCGCGGGTATCGATATAGAGCATCTGCGACAACGGGTCGAGTTGCTCGACGTCGCGCTGCAACCGTCCGATCGCGTCCTTCGCTTCGCGGCCGTCGGGGTGGGCTTGCGCCTTGACCCAGGGCAGGAAGAGTTGCGTCTTCATATCCATGCTGAAGAACGAGTAGATCTTCACCATCCTGGCAAGGAGATCCCGCTCAGATAGCGCGACGACACCGCGTTGGAGGCGCGGGTGACGCGCATATCTTTCCACCAGCGGACGGAGCAAGCCGTTCGTGAGCGACGCAGGAAGTCGACTATAAAGCTGCGACAGCTGTAGCCCGATATAACGGTGATAACCGGCCCAAGGCTCGTCGGCGCCTTGCCCGGTGAGGGCGACTTTGACCTTGCGACGCGCGATCAGACTGACGAAATAGAAGGCCGCAGCGGTTTCATTGCCGACGGGCTCCTCGAGGTCCAGCAGGTAGCGGTCGAAGTACCGTTGGTAGTCGGCTGGGCCGACGATCATCTCGTCGTGGTCGGCGCCGAAGCGTGCTGCAAGCGCACGTGCGTCATCGGTTTCGTTGGAGCCTTCGCCGTCCTGGAATCCGATGGTGAAAGTGCGTACGGGCCCCTGCGAGTGATCCCGCATCATGGCCAGCAGGGCGCCTGAATCGACTCCGGAGCTCAGGAACAGGCCCACGGGCACGTCGCTACGCATCTGCAGTCTGACCGCGTCGGCGACAAGCGATTGATACTCCTCGATGAGCTCGCTCTCACGCTCCGGACGACGAACCCGCGGCTTCCACGTCCAGTAGCGCTCGACGCGAGGGCCATCGCGGTCGACAAGCATCGAATGGCCGGGAGGCAGCTTGTGGATCCCCTCGAACATCGTGGCTGGCGAAGGCACAAAACGCACCGTGAAGAGTTGCGACAGGCTGCTGAGCGATACCGCGCGCGGGCATGCTGGATCGGCAAGCAAGGCCTTGATCTCGGAGGCGAAGGCAAAGCGGGTACCGATGCGCGTGTAGTACAGCGGCTTGATTCCCAAGTGATCCCGTGCAAGGAAGAGCTGCGCGCGTCGCGAGTCCCAGAGCGCGAACGCGAACATCCCGTTGAAGCGCGTCACGCAGGCGGTTCCCCACTCTTCATATCCATGCACGATGACCTCGGTGTCGGACCGTGTCTTGAACCGGTGACCACGGTCCTCCAGCTCCTTGCGGAGCTCCACGAAGTTGTAGATTTCCCCGTTGAACACGACTTGGATCGTGCCATCCTCGTTCGAAATCGGCTGGGCGCCTCCCTCCAGGTCGATGATGCTGAGACGGCGGTGCCCGAGACCGATAGCGCCGTCGACGTGAAATCCCTCGCCGTCTGGTCCGCGATGGGCGATTGCCGCGGCCATTCGGCGGAGCAGTGTGCGATCGACGCCCTGCCCCGCCATCTCGTATATCCCACAGACACCGCACATGTCTACGTTATGACCCTGTCGGAAATCGTGCGATAGAAGCGATGGCGTTTGCCGCGTGCTTTCGCCGCCCTGTGTTCAAGGGCCGTCCAAGCTTGTCTGCATCGAAGAGTTTCGAGCAAGCACAAATGCGGGCGTGGAAGGGGTCGCGCAGCAGGGCGGCAGCAGAAATCAGCAGACGAAGTCCGGTCAACGTGCGGAGTTTGACCTTGAGCGCCGGAGCGGAACGTGCGTTGCCGTAGAGGTAGAAGACGTCATCGCTCATGCAATTGGCCTACCGCGTTGCAGTGTCAATCGGCCCTGTCTTCGGGTGGCGAAAGGAAAGATCTGGAAAGCCCGCGCGAGCCAGCCGATGATCCGCGTATGCGTCTTGTCAACGGCGCACCGGGTTTCTCGCTCTCGTTATGAGACCGGCGGGCGCAGCCGGTGATCGGGCGCGCCTTCGGTGACCGGTCGCGCTGCGCGCAACGGGCTGCACCGCGGGCGTGGATGGGCGTCGCCGTCTTCATCGGCCGGCAACCCACTTCAAGCGTCGGTGTGTCTGCTTGACGTGCTTCGTGGCCAGTTGCACCGAGTGCACCCAGTCGTAGCCTCCAGCGAGTTTGGCCTCGAGCAGCTTGGCATCGTCCTTCAGATTCACAGGCAGGCGAGGAAGGAAGTAGGCATCGTCGGCGGGCGTAATGGTCCCGACAATCGTCGACACGCCATATCGATAGCCGCATCGCTTCAGCAGCGAACGGAGGCGCTTGGAGAATGCCGCGTCGTGCTCGGGGAACGCATACGGATACGAGAACGAGGCCACCTCGCTGCCAAGCCGTTGCTCGATTTCGAGCTTCGAGTCGAGGACCTCGGCCCCGAGGATCTGGGCAGGCACGTCGTACAGCTGAGGATGGGTTACGGTGTGCGACCCGAACTCGACCCCGGCTGCATGCAGCTCCCGGACTTCCGACCACGTGAGACACGGGCGATCGTTGAACGTCTGCGTCCGTTCGCCCACGTACCGCGTCGGCAGGAACACGCAGGCAGCGTATCCAAACCGGGCGAGGACCGGAAACGCATGTACAAGGAAATCCCGGTACCCATCGTCGAAGGTGATGGCCACTCGTGGCCGGGTCCCGGTCGCGCTCGCTCCACGCGCATCGGCGACGTCCTTCAGCGGCACGATGTCGCAGTCGGAGTCCTTGAGGGCCTGCATTTGCAGGGCGAACTGCGACGGAGTCGTGTTCGTCATGTAGTACGGATGCCGGGCGCCGTCGCTCGACTCCGAGACGCTGTGATACATGAGGATCGACGAGCGTGCACCGCCTGCGACACGCGCGCGTCGCGCGAGTGGATGGAACAGGGCCAGCGTTGCGAGGCGGTCGAGTCTCAAGAGGTCGTGAACGGCCGTGGAAGTTCAAGTACGCTCCCGCGCTACCCTTCAGCGGCAACGATGGCCCCGCGGCTGGAGACGACAGTCACGGGGCGTGGGCGCGCACACGCGCAATTAGAGAACACTCTGCACGTTTCAGGCAACGGCACGCGTCGGCTCGCAAACCGGCCGCCGGTCGAACCGCTGCGATTCTGGGGCCATGTCTTGGTAGGGTTCCATCGTGCTCCTGTGGTCATATATCCGGCCATGAGTCAGGGCACGTGACCTGACCACTACAATGTACTTGGAGTGAGGCGGTAGTGGCATTCGACGGTCCCTCCGCCAGCAGATGAGAATCGATTCTTTCCGCACTGTCAGAAGCGTTTCGGACTGGCGCCTTTGCCTCGGTTGCGGAGCCTGCGCCTACGTGTGCCCGGAGGGCAAGATCGATCTTGTCGACGTTCTGTCGGAAGGGATCCGGCCGCTTGTGGCTGACGAGCAATGCGATGGATGCACTGACTGCCTGCAGGTATGCCCCGCGTATCACAATGATCACCGTCCATTGCTTGTTCAGCCGGGGCTCGTCCCGGGCGTTCTTCCCGCCTATGGTCCAGCGTTGGAGCTCTGGGAGGGGTATGCGGTCGATCCGGAAATACGACTCATGGGGTCGTCCGGTGGCGTGCTCACGGCCCTTGGTCTGTATTGCATCGAGCTCGGTGGCATGCATGGCGTGCTGCAGATCGCAGGCGATCCATCCGATCCTGTTCGGAAT
>QEUZ01000124.1 GCA_003577355.1 Chloroflexota bacterium
GAACGCCGCGTGCTGCCGTAGGGTTAGTGTGATGCGATTGCCGATGGAACAGGGGGCTGGCGGGATGACTCGCTTCTACACACGCACTGGAGATGCTGGCTACACCGATCTACTCGGTGGCCGGGTGCCGAAGTACGACGACCGGCCCGAGACGTACGGGACGCTTGATGAAGCGACCTCAGTGCTTGGATATGCCCGGGCGATTGCGCTCTCCGAACGCACGCGAGCACTCCTGATCGATGTACAGCGTGACCTGTATTTGATGATGGCGGAGCTGGCATTCGCCAAAGAGATGCGCCAGGGGAAGTTCCACATCACCGCAGAGCACGTGCAACGCATCGAACGGGAGACCGACCGGCTGGCTGAGGAGCTGGACCTACCGCCGCACTTTATTCTGCCAGGGGACAGTGCAGGAGGAGCGATCCTCGATGTCGGGCGGACCGTCGTCCGCCGGGCGGAACGGCTGGCGGTGAAGCTTGCCCATGCCGGAGAGTTTGACAACGAGCATGTGTTGCAGTACCTCAACCGACTCTCGTCGCTCCTGTTCGCGCTGGCACGCTACGAGGACCGTGAAGCGGGTGTCGTGCCGACAAAGGCAAAGCTAGACTGACACGTGGGCTAATCTGTCCGCTTGAAGTGACTTCAGCCGGGACGAGCGCTCCGGGCGCCGCCCGGCTGATTGTCGTTGCCCATGTGTGCGTTACAGGGCCGGCTGTGTCGTCAGGGTTGCCATAGCAGGGCGACCGGCCAGCTTCGTGCCAACGCGCACCAGGCTGAGGCCAACCACGCGGCGCAGACCGGACGCGCCTTCTGCCCGTACGTGCAATCGATCGATCATCCGCCACCGGCGCGTTTCGTTCAGCAGGGCCTGCTGGTGGTCGTGGGCGAGGGCTGTTGCGACGTATGGGTGCATCAGCGTGGAGTTGTGCATCGGTTGGGCCTTTCGTATGCGTGCCGTTCTCCGGCATTTCTGGACTCGGCGCGCTCGCCTCGCCCTGTATTGCGAAGCATAGTAGCACCACTACTGCCCGTTGTCAAGCATTGGATCACCATTAGTTCACAATCTGTCATAAATAGAGCATGCTTCTTTAGAATTGGGTGCTAGCGTCACGTATTCTCCACCTCGAGCGAGGTAGCAGCAACCGGCGGAGTTCCTCGTCACTCGTGTCTGCGTGTCGCAACCAGGCCAGCGAACACTCGCAGCGTGCCGTTGTACAGCCATGTTCATCGGAACATTCGCGGTGAGAGCGTGACAATCAGACAAATCTTGACCGTGTGTACGGACACTGCTATCGTCGTGGTGTGCGTACGTACGCGCATGTGGGCGATTGTAACCCAGCCGGCAGGCAGGGAGCCGGTTCTGGTCGGCCCGCAGATGGCGTCTTGGGACAGGCGGTCGGTTGATGGCGGATGGTATGCGGGAGGAACGGATGGCGGAGGGAACGTCCTGGGGGGGGCGACCCGTGACCGGCGCCTCCGGGCCTCTCAACCCCTCGGGCCGGAGACCGGCCGCCCGTTCGTCTGGACCGGGAGATGGGTTGCAGTTCGGGTGGCGGCCGGACGCAACCGATTTCCCTGCGCAGTTGTCTGTAGGTCCCTCCGGGGGCGGCGGGAGCAGGAACCCGGTGCCTCGCACCGGTGAGGCTCAGTATGCGCCGCTACCCCCGTTTGAGTTCAACTACCCGGTGCATGAGTCCTCGCACCGCACCCCCGTGAAGATCATTCCTCCAGTCTTCGCAATTCTTGTGATCGTCGGCGCGATCCTGTCCCGAGGGAGCTGGTTGCCAGGCAATGGTGAGCGTCCGGCTGCGGCAACGCCGACCAGCACACTGGCTGCCGCGACCCCGACTGCAACCGCGGGTCAATCGCTCCTCACGCAGGCTTCCGGCGAGCGGACGCCGACCCCAACGGCGGAGGCCGGGGCATTGGCAACCGCCACGGCAGAAGCCAGCGCACCGACGGCGACTGCACCGGCTGAAGATGGCTTGCCAGGCTTCGAACCGGGGCTGGTTGAAGCTGCTGAAGGCGACACCCTCATTGTCATCGCCGAAGCGATCGGCCTCAATGTGTCGACGCTGGTTTGGGCGAACGACATCGAAGACCCAGGCGCACCACTGCAGGCAGGCACGTTAGTAACGGTGCCACCCACGGATGGCGTGCTCCACATCGTCGCCGAAGCTGACTCGCTGGCTTCAATCGCTGCGTTGTATGGGGTCGATCCAGCGGTGATTACCGGTGTCGCGGAGAATGGCATCGTTTCCGACATCGATATTGAACCCGGCATGGTTCTGCTGGTCCCGGGCGCCACGCTGCCCAGTCGTGACAATGTTGCGCATTACACGGTGCGCGCCGGCGACAACCTCTGGGGCATTGCCGACTACTACGGGCTGAACCCGTTTACACTCGCCTGGGCGAACGGGTTACGGGAACCGTTCGTGATCCAGGAAGGCGATGTGCTGACGATCCCACCGGCGGACGGCATCTTCCACCTGGTCGCGATCGGTGAAACAGTAGAGGCATTGGCGGCGCGCTTTGGGGTTGAAGTCGGTTTGATCCGCTCCTTCGCGTTCAACCAGATGCAGGACCCATTCGCGCAACCAAAGGTAGGCCAGCCGCTGATGATCCCGAGCCTGGATGCGCTGGTGCAGGCCTGGAGCGGTGGTGAACCGGCGCCGTCGCCTGAAGCCGAGGGTTCCGGCTCGCCGGGAGCCGAGAGTGCTTCTACTGAAGTGATAGATGGAGCCGGTCAGGTGACCGGCTCTTTCATCTGGCCGGCAGAGGGGTTTGTTTCCCAGGGCTTTGGCGACGGACACAACGGACTGGACATCGCCAACACCTTCGGCACGCCGATTGTCGCTGCGGATGGTGGGACAGTGATCTTCTCCGGCTGGAACGATGGCGGGCTGGGATGGGCGGTGGGTATCGACCACGGCGGTGGCCTGGAAACGTGGTACGGCCACCTGGACTCCCAGCCAGTGGTTGGGTTGGGTCAGGTCGTTGCACAAGGGGAATGGCTCGGCCCGATGGGCTCGACCGGCCGTTCAACTGGGCCACACTTGCATTTCATTGTCATGCTGGATGACGTCTTTCTCGACCCCGCCGCCTGGCTCCCGTAGCTGCGCACCGGTGGCGTTCGGCCGTGTGTTAGACTTCGCACGGTTCGCGGTTGACAGGGGCGCAGCTGACCATTTTCTTGATCCCGACGCGGTTTTTCATTGTCCAGTGCGCCGGGGATGCGGACGGACGCTGGTGGGAATGACATCTCGATGATCCGACCGCTCAACGCACTGTTTGGTCTGTTTAGCCGCGATCTGGGCATTGATCTGGGCACCGCAAATACGCTGGTGTACGTCCGTGGCAAAGGGATTGTCATTTCTGAGCCATCGGTCGTCGCGGTTGACACCAAGAGCAAACGCGCGCTCGCGGTCGGGGCGGAAGCCAAAGCGATGGTCGGTAAGACGCCGGAAACCATCGTCGCCGTACGACCGCTGAAGGATGGCGTCATCGCCGATTTCGACACCGTCGAGCTGATGCTGCACTACTTCATCCGCAAGGTGCACGTGCAGCGGATCATGGCTCCCCATCCACGGGTGGTGATTGGGATCCCCAGTGGTGTGACCGAAGTGGAGAAGCGCGCCGCCAAGGATGCGGCACTCTCCGCTGGGGCGCGTGAGGCATACACGATCGAAGAGCCGATGGCGGCGGCAATCGGCGCCGGCCTGCCGATCAATGAGCCGGTCGGGAGCATGATCGTTGATATCGGCGGCGGCACCACCGAAGTTGCGGTCATCTCACTCGGCGGCATCGTCGTGAACCACTCCATCCGTGTGGCCGGCGATGAGATCGACGAGGCGATCATCCACTACGCGCGCCGCGACCATAACTTGGTCATCGGCGAGCGCACCGCTGAAAACGCCAAGATCGCTGCTGGTTCGGCCTACCCGTTGGACGAAGAGCGTCGGGTGACCCTGCGGGGACGCGACCTGTTGACCGGCCTGCCAAAATCCGTCGAGGTCAGCAGTGTTGAGCTTCGCGACGCAATTAGCGGCCCAGTCAACATGATTGTCGAACTGGTCAAGACCTGTGTCGAAGAGACGCCGCCGGAGCTCATTGCAGACATAATGGAACAAGGGATCGCGCTGGCGGGCGGCGGCGCGCTGCTGCTGGGCCTGGATAAGCGCCTGCAGGCGGAGCTACGCATGCCTGTGCGACGAGCCGAGGACCCTCTCACCTGCGTCGCGCGCGGAACCGGCCGGGTGGCTGAAGCATTACACTTGTACGCGCGGGCACTCGCCGGCGGTCAAGAACTGCGGCGCGCGAGCTAGGCGCGACAGCCGCGTGGTGGAACCCCCTACATGACGTTGACGTTACGACAGACAGCGCTGCTCGCCGGCATGTTCATCGTCATCAGTCTTTCGTTGATCGTGCTGGATGGCCGCAACCGCCTGGACAGCATGAAAGAGCTCGCCTCAGGGTTCATCACACCCATCTCCAGAACGTTGACTGATCTCGGGGACGGGATATTTAGAAGCGGACCGAGCGACTCCCAACTGGCTGCGGAACTTGCGGCTGTAACGGCGGAGCGTGACGCACTGGTGGCCGAGAAGGCGCTGTTGCTGGAGCAGTTGCAGGAAATGAACGTTCTCCGCGAGCAACTGAACGTCCAGCAGGCCCGACCGGAGCTGTCGCTGCTCACTGCCGATGTGATCGCGCGCGACCCGCGCAGCACCGAAAAGTTCATCATCATTGACAAGGGCTCAAACGACGGGGTCGAGGTCGGGATGGCAGTGGTCAGCCCGCACTATCTGGTTGGTCAGGTTGTCGCAGTCGAGCCGTCCCGCGCGCGGGTGATCCTGACAATCGACACTGCGTTCCAGGTCGGGGCGCGTCTGCAGACAACGCGTGACGAGGGTATCGTCTACGGACGCTGGCAGCTCGGAGGGCGGCTTCTGATGCGTCACTTGCGGGTGGACGTGCAGATTGCGGAAAGTGAGCTGGTCGTCACCTCCAACAAGACCGCCCGGGTGCCGGAGGGTCTTGTCATCGGGAAGGCCCTGGCCGTCGAACGCCATAGCCTTGAGAATGAGACTGAAATTGAAGTGTTGCCGCTCGTTGATTTCGACAACCTCCAGACGGTTGCCGTGATCGTCGCTGGGCCTGGGGTGGACGAGTGAAGTGGAGACGTCGCGATGCCTGACCCGCGCGCGACGGTCGCCGCGGCCGCTAGCAAGGCGTTGACCCGCGGTTTGCGCGTCGGCGGCCGTAGTGGGGGTACGGCGCTGCCCGGCTTGGTCGCGAATCGGCTCGATCCACGACTGCTGGACAAGTTGGCTGCGCGATTGCCGGCGGGCGTGATCGTCATCGCTGGAACGAACGGTAAGACGACGACCAGCCGCATGCTCGCAGGAATGCTGACAGGCGCTGGGCGCCATGTCGTCCACAACCGCTCAGGCTCGAACCTGGTGCGAGGAATTTCCGCAGCGTTTGCCGAGCAGATGCCGCTCTTCGGTCGTGGGTCGATCGACATTGGGGTGATCGAGAGCGACGAGAACGCCTTTCCGGAAGTAGTCGCCCGCGTGCAGCCGCGTGTGGTCGTGCTGCTGAACCTGTTCCGCGACCAACTCGACCGCTACGGGGAACTCGAGACAATCGCAGCCGACTGGACGCCGGCAATTCGGTCGTTACCGGGTGATGCGACTGTCGTCGTCAACGCGGATGATCCGACCCTCGCTGCATTGGCAAAGGGGGCCGCAGCCAAACTCGTCACATACGGACTCGACGATGATGGCTACACCCTGACGGCCCTCCCCCACGCGGCCGATGCTGCAACCTGCCGCTTTTGCGAAGCACGGCTGGAATACCGGCGCTTGTTCCTCTCTCACCTTGGCGAATTCAGTTGTCCACAATGTGGCTGGCGGCGTCCTGCGCTGCAGGTCAGCGGCAGCCGCATCGAGCTGCGCGGGGTTGAGCGGATAGCCATGCGGGTGAGCGCGGCGCGCCTGAACCAGCGCACACAGGCATTTGATGTCGAGGTCGGTGTTGGTGGGTTGTACAACGCATACAATGCGTTGGCTGCCACCGCGGCGGCGCTCGCCCTTGGAGTGTCGTCGGACATCATTGCTGCTACCTTGCATGACTTCCAAGCGGCATTTGGCCGGCTGGAGCGTGTCGAGTTCCGCGGGCGAGCGTTGACGTTGGCCCTGGCAAAGAACCCGGTAGGGTTCAATGAACTGTTGCGCTTATTGACGGCGTCTCCGCGCGCAACGCCTATCGTGATTGGGATCAATGATCTCGATGCCGATGGCCGCGACGTGTCGTGGCTTTGGGATGTCGATTTTGAGGCGCTGGGGGGTGAGGGGCAAACAGGCAAGGTGTTTGCCGTTGGCATACGTGGCAGCGACCTTGCTGTGCGGCTGAAGTACGCTGGCGTCGGGGACGAGCGGCTGGATACCGCTCAAGCCGGCAAACCACTCGGCGCGGCGCTCGACGGCATCGTCGAAGCGACGCACCCTGGCGACGACATCTTCCTGCTGTTGACCTACACCGCGATGCTAGAGTTACGTCGATCGCTGGCCGAACGGGGAGCGGTATCTCACTTTTGGGAACAGTAGCCGAGCGAGAGGAACTGCATGGAACTGCGTATCGGCTGGCTCTATGGCCACGAGATGAACATCTACGGCGACCGTGGCAATGTGATGTGCCTGGCGCGCCGTGCAGAATGGCGCGGCATCGGCGCACACGTCACAACCATCGGGATCGGTGAGCGTTTTGATCCTTGTGCGCACGATGTGTTGTTCTGGGGTGGTGGCCAGGATCGCGAGCAGATTGCTGTAGCGGCGGACCTTTCCGGTCCCAAAGGAGCAGCACTCGCCGGGGCAATCGAAGATGGTATGCCCATCCTCGCTGTCTGCGGCGGCTTCCAACTGCTTGGACACTACTACCGGCCGCATGATCGACCAGAGCTTCCTGGCATCGGTGTGCTGGATGTCACCAGCGTCGCGGGCGATACCCGCTTCATCGGCAATGTCGTTGTGGATTCGCCAGAGTTCGGCGTGCTGGTTGGTTTTGAGAACCATTCCGCGCGCACGTTCTTGGGAACAGGCGTCTCGCCGCTAGGAGTTGTGCGCACCGGGCACGGGAACAATGGCCAAGATGGGCTTGAGGGGGCGCGGTACCGCAACGCGGTCGGCACATATTTGCATGGCTCACTGCTCCCAAAGAATCCAGCCGTTGCGGACTGGCTGATCCAGACAGCGCTCAGCAGGCGCTATGGCGAGCGAGAACTGGCGCCGCTCAATGATGCCCACGAGCGCCGGGCACACGACGATGTCGTGGCACGGGCGCTGGCTCTGGCTCACTAGCTGATTGGAGCAACGTGTATGGCCAAAGCGTATGAAGACCCAGACCTGATCAGGGTTGCCGTCATCTCGGATATTCATGGGAACCTGCCAGCGTTTCGGGCAGTACTGGCGGAGCTGGACCGCCGTGGCCCGTTTGAGTTCGTCGTCGGTGGCGGCGACTACTGTTTCGGCGGCGCGTTCCCGGCTGAAGTGCTGGCGCTGGTACGGGAGCGGCAGTTCGATTGCGTGCGCGGCAACACCGACGAATGGATTGTTGAGCTGGCAACCGCTGGCCGCATCCCGGCTCAGGCGTACGAGCCGGCAGACAAGCATACCGGCGTCCAAGCGGAAGTCGACCGCTGGGCTGTCGAGCGCTTGTCAGCCGATGCCATCGATTTCCTCGGGGGGCTTCCCATCGAGTGGCGTATTGTTGGCCCCAGCGGACAGCGCCTCGCGTTCGTGCATGCCACACCGTGGAGCACGCACCAGACGGTGCTGCCGAACGCGCCGCTTGATGTGGCTAACAGCATGCTCGATGCAGCCGAAGTGGACACCCTCATCTACGGGCATATTCATCACGCGTATGTGCGCGCAGTTGATGGCCGCACGCTCGCATGTGCAGGCAGTGTCGGGATGCCGTTCGATGGCATCGCGCGGCCGTGTTTCCTGATCGCCTCGGACGAAGGGGAGGGTTGGAACCTCGAGCACGTGCGAGTGGACTACGACGTGCAAGCCTACGCTGAGACGCTGATCAACTGTGGCATCCCGAATGCAGGGGTGTTCGCTGAGCGAGTGCGCACGGCGGGCTAAGCTCATGCTCGAACGGCCGCGCTGGGCACTTGAGAACGACCGCATGACGGGTCGGGCGAACCGTATCCCGGTCGGTGCATCCCGCGCGGCAGATGGGACATTGATCTTTGGCCGGGTGCTGTTCGCCCTGTTGCTGATGTTCTTCGCGCTGCTGCAGTCAACATTCCTGCCGGCGACCGGTCTCATGGGAGTGGTCCCAGATTTCGCGCTTGTCTTTCTCCTCATTTGGAGCTCCGCGCGTGGGACCCCCGAAGGATTGATCTGGGCGTTCGGGTTGGGTTTGTGGCTCGACTTACTCACGCTCGACCCGCTAGGCACGCATGCAATTGCGCTGCTTACCGTCGCGGCGATGGGTGGTGCGGTGCGTGGACGCTTGTTCCGCTCAGGGGCGATTCTGCCGATTTTGGCGGTCATCATTGCGACACTGGCATACGGTATGCTGTTGATCGTTGTCCACCTGCTGCAAGGTGTGCATGTCGATGTATCCGGCGCAATGCGGCTCGCGCTGTTGAACGCACTACTCAACGCATTGCTTGTGCCACTTGCGTATGGGGTCTTGCTGATGTTTGAACGATGGGTACCGCGCCGTGTTTCGTAGGCGCAAGCGCATGGAGTTTGCGCAGCCGGGTGAACGCCGGAGGCGCGAGGAAACCGATGGCCCGGGCGCTACTGCTGGGATCAGCCGGCGGGTGTTCCTGACCCGAGGGCTTGTCGGCGCCAGCTTCATCGCGCTCGGCGGTCGGCTGTGGCAAATGCAGATCGCGCGCGGCAGGAACTACGAGCGGGTAGCACAAGGGAATGTCCTGCGTTTCCAGCGCCTGAACGCGCCGCGTGGACGCATCGTCGATCGATTCGGCGTCCCGTTGGCAGTGAGCCGGCGTTCGTGGACTGTTTCGGTGATCCCCAGCCGCTTGCCTGCTGACGAGGAAGAGCGCAAGGCCGTGCTGAATAAGCTGGCCGAAACCTTGCAACTGAAGGAAGCACTGGTCCTCGAGCGGGCGTCGTTACCAGTTGGAGCGGAAGCGGCAGTTACCAACGAACTGGCAAAGCGTATTGGTATAGATGGCGTGACCTTGCTGGCGCGCATCACGGCGTCCAATGCAACGATCGCAATGGTGAAAGATGAACTCTCGCCAGAGGAAGCGGCGCAGCTGAAAGCGAGCTGCAGCGACCTCCCCGGCGTGCGGGTGATGAACATGCTCGACTATGAGCTCGAGGTGCATGCCTGGGAAGACGTTGCCCTGCCGATCAAGAAGGACGTCGACCCAGAGTTGGCCCTGCGAGTGGCAGCCAACGTTATCTACCTGCCAGGGGTGGTCGTGGACGACAACACGCTTGTACGACAGTACACGGCCGGGCCGGCGTTCTCGCACATCCTTGGCTACGTCGGGCCAATCACCGGCGAGGAGTGGGAGCGGGCGCAGACGCCGAATGGGGCGCCAATCTACGACCAGAACGATGTCGTGGGGCGCGGCGGGGTGGAGCAGGCGCTGGAAGCCGAGCTTCGCGGCGCGAAGGGCGGGCGCTGGGTACAGGTGGACAGCGCCGGAGTGGAGCGCTTCGAGTTGCTGGAGCGTCGCCGGGAACCGACCCCTGGCCTGACAGCACAGCTCACAATTAACAAGGCATTTCAGGAAATCGTTGTCCAAGCGTTGCAGGACGGCATCAACGTTGCGAACGCCGATTCGATGCGCGATGGCAAGGGGCCAGTCGGCGCCGGCGTTGCCATCGCGATGGACCCTCGCAATGGCGAGATCCTGGCAATGGCCTCGCTGCCGACGTTCGACAACCAGTTGTTCGTGGACGGCATATCCGAGGAACAATACAGGGCCTACGTTGCGGAGGATTCGTTTCAACCATTGCTCGACAAGGCGATTGGTGGATTGTATCCCCCAGGGTCAACATTGAAACCCCTGCTGGCGTGCGCTGCCCTGCAGGAGAAGCTGATCACACCCGAAACGAAGTTCGAGTGTCTCGGGCGCATCCGCGTGCCGTGGTCGTGGGACGAGTCGCAGGGCAACGACTACCCGTGCTGGGCGCTCGATGTCGGGCATGGAGAGGTCGATATCTATCGCGGCATCGCCGAATCGTGCGATATCTACTTCTACAACGTTGGCGCGCCTCACCAGAAGCCGGAGGAGCCGGCCAACGCCGATTACGTCCACTACTACAACCCAAACGACCCAGTGACGCGCCACTATTTCAACGGTTTGGGAATCGAGCGGATCGAGCGCTATCTCAAGGAAGCGTTCGGTTTCGGGCAGTTGACCGGCATCGAGCTTGCGGGAGAAGAAGAGGGCCTGGTCCCCAACCCCAAGTGGTTGTTCCAATCTGACTTGAACGAATACTGGTCGGTCGGCGACACGATCAACGTTTCGATCGGCCAGGGGCATTTGCTCT
>QEUZ01000125.1 GCA_003577355.1 Chloroflexota bacterium
GCGAGTTGGGCGGAGACGATCAATTCTTAGTACAGCGTCACCCGCAGTTTGTCGCGCTACTCATCCGCGCGCAGCGTTCGCTCGGCACACTTGCGCTGTTCCGCGTACCTATTCTTTCGAACCGCTTCCTCGTTTTGGCTGCGCTTGGCGCGTTGTTGCTGCACACCGCCGCGCTGTACCTGCCGCCAATGCAATACGTGTTGGGGGTCGAGCCGTTAAGCATTGGCTCCTGGGCGCGCATTGTCGCGGTCGCACTGTCGCTGCTCGTTGTCGTGGAGCTGCACATGCTCCTGCGGCGGCCCCGCGGTCGTACCGGCCAGGTAGCGCGCACGTTCAACCCCTAATATTGATATTAGCCTAACCTAATAGTATCCTGAGCGCGGTCTCAGGTGACCAGCCCGAGACAGCGACGCAAGGACAGGGTGAGACACGATGCGACTCATCTCAGCTTTCCTGGCGCTGAGCATCCTCGGCGCGTTCGTCCTCGCTGCTTGTGGCAGCGAGGACGACAATGGCGGGAACATCGCAGACAGAACGATCAATGTCGTCGCGACAACCGGGATGATCGCCGATGCGGCGGCGGTTGTTGGCGGCGAGCGGGTCAAGGTTACCGGGCTGATGGGGCCGGGGGTCGACGCGCACCTCTATAAGGCCAGCGCCAGCGATGTCAACGCGCTGGATGACGCCGACATCATCTTCTACAACGGCCTCGAGCTGGAAGGCCGCATGACCGACATCTTCGTGCGGCTGGCACGCTCCAAACCGACGGTCCCGGTAGCCGCCGACATCCCGCAGGACCGCTTGCGCGAACCGCCAGAGTTTGCTGGCAAGTACGACCCACATGTCTGGTTTGATGTCAGCCTGTGGATCTACGCGGTGCGGGCCATTGAAGCCAGCCTCAGTGAGCTCGACCCGGGCAGCGCCGACCTCTACAAGGCCAACGCCGAAGCCTACATCGCCGAGCTGGAACAGCTCGACGCCTGGGTGGCGTCCGAGATCGCGACCATCCCGGAAGGGTCGCGCGTGCTGATTACCGCCCACGATGCCTTCGGCTACTTCGGCGAACGCTATGGCATGGAGGTGCGCGGCTTGCAAGGCACCAGCACAGCCACCGAAGCCGGCGCAGGGGATGTGCAGGCGCTCTCCGACTTCATCGCCGAACGCAAGATCAAGGCCATCTTCGTCGAATCCAGCGTGCCGCAAGCGACGATCGAGGCGGTGCAAGCGGCGGTGCGCGCCAAGGGGCACGATGTTGCCATCGGCGGCCAACTGTTCTCGGATGCCATGGGCCAGGCCGGCACGCCGGAAGGGACCTACCTCGGCATGGTGCGCCACAACGTCAATACGATCGTCCAGGCGCTGCGTTAGGCGGAAGAGGGGAACGACCATGACCGTCGCCGGAACCGCTGCAACCGCTCCCGTCGCCATCCGCGACCTGACCGTCGCCTATCGCGAGCAGCCAGTGCTCTGGGATGTCGACCTGACGCTCCCCGAGGGCAAGCTCATTGCCATCGTCGGGCCGAACGGGGCGGGGAAATCGACGCTGATCAAGGCGATCATGCACCTGGTGCCACGCACCAGCGGCACGATCTCGATCTTCGGCAAGCCCTACGAGCAGCAGCGCCGGCTGGTTGGCTACGTCCCGCAGCGTGGTAGCGTCGACTGGGATTTCCCGACCAACGCGCTCGATGTCGTCCAGATGGGCATGTACGGCAAGCTCGGCTGGGTACGCCGGCCCGGCAAACGGGAGCGGGAGACGGCGCTGGCCTGCCTGGAGCAGGTCGGCATGACCGCCTTCGCCAACCGCCAGATCAGCCAGCTCTCCGGCGGCCAGCAGCAGCGCGTCTTCCTGGCGCGCGCGCTGGCGCAGGACGCCCAGATCTACCTGCTCGATGAGCCGTTCGCCGGCGTCGATGCGACAACCGAACGGGCGATCATCGAGGTACTACGGGACCTGCGCTCGCGTGGCAAGACGCTCATCGCCGTGCACCACGACCTGGAGTCGCTGCGCGAATACTTCGACTGGCTCGTCGTCATGAACGTGCGGATCATCGCCGCTGGCCCGCTGGAGACAACGCTGAACGCCGAGAACCTGCACGCGGCCTACGGCGGCAAGATCCTCACCCTGGGTGCGATCGGCCAACCGCAACTGGTGGGTGCGGAGTAGGCGATGTTGCCGGGCATCCTCCGCGACGTGATTTTCGACTACACGCTGCGCAATGTTGCCCTCGGCTCGGCGTTGCTCGGCATCGTTGGCGGGGTGCTGGGCACGTTCGCCGTGCTGCGCCGGCAGGGGTTGCTGGGCGACGCGCTGGCGCACGCCGCGCTGCCCGGCATCTGCCTGGCGTACATGCTCGCCAACTCGAAGGCGCCGCTGGTGTTGATGATCGGCGCTGCGATCTCCGGCTGGATCGGCACGTTGCTGATCCTGCGCATCGTTGAAGACACCCGCCTCAGCGAGGACACCGCGCTGGGGGTGATCCTCACCGTCTTCTTCGGGCTGGGGATTGTCCTACTGACCTACATCCAGCACTCCAACGATGCCAACCAGGCCGGACTGGACAAATACCTCTTCGGCCAGGCGGCCACCCTGGTGCAGGAGCATGTCATCACGATGGCGGCGGTCGGCAGCATTGCCCTGGCGCTGGTGGCGGTCTTCTTCAAAGAGTTCAAGCTGCTCTCGTTCGACCCGGAATTCGCCGCCAGTATCGGCTTTCCGGTACGCGGGCTGAACGTGCTGCTGACGTCGTCCATCGTCATCGCTGTCGTCATCGGCTTGCAGACGGTCGGCGTCGTCCTGATGGCGGCCATGCTGATTGGCCCAGCTGCCGCCGCCCGGCAGTGGACCAACCGCCTGGGGGTGATGCTGGCCCTTTCCGGCTTCTTCGGCGCGGCTTCGGGGGTCGTTGGCGCAATGATCAGCGTCACCGGCAGCCGCCTGCCGACCGGGCCGCTGGTCGTGCTCTGTGTCACCGCCATTGTGATCGTCTCGATCCTGTTCGCGCCTGAGCGCGGCGTCGTCTGGGATAGCCTGCGACGGCGGTCCAACCGCAGGGCAATCCTCGAGCAGGGGCAGCAACCATGAGCGCCGAGCTCACTGTTCTGCTCACGGCGATCTTCGCCGCATCCGCCTGTGCGCTGGTGGGGACTTTTCTGGTCGTGCGTCGCATGGCGATGATGGCGGATGCGATCAGCCACGCCATTCTGCCGGGGCTGGTTTTCGCCTACTTCCTGGCGAACGGCCCGAACCTGGTGGCAGGGGTCTTCGGGGCCTCGCTGGCCGGGCTGGCGACGGTGGCGCTGGTGGAGGCGCTACAGCGCACCGGACGGGTGAAGAGCGACGCCGCCATTGGCATCGTCTTCCCGGCCATGTTCGCGCTGGGCACCTTCGCCGTCTCCAAGTGGTTCAGCAACGTCCACCTGGATGCAGACGCGATCCTTTTTGGCGAGATCGCCTTCGCCCCCTTCGACCGCCTGATCATCGCAGGGCGTGACATCGGCTCGCAGCCCCTGATCGTGTTGGCGGTGTTGAGCCTGCTCAACCTGGTGCTGGTGCTGCTGTTCTACAAGGAGGTGAAGCTCGCCACCTTCGATGCAGGGCTGGCAGCGTCGCTGGGTTTCTCGCCGGTGCTGATCCACTACGGCCTGATGAGCGCCGTCTCGGTCACCACCGTCGGGGCGTTCGCTGCAGTTGGGGCGATCCTGGTGGTTGCCCTGATGATCGTGCCGGCCGCCACCGCCTACTTGTTGACCGACCGGCTCGACCTGATGATCGTCTACTCCGTTGTCTGCGGCGTCGTGTCGGCAATCGCCGGCTACTACCTGGCGATCGAGCTCGACGTGTCGATCAGCGGCATGATGGCGGTGACGATGGGTGGGCTGTTCGCTGTTGCGGCGCTCTTCTCCCCGTCATACGGCATCGTCGCGCGCGCCCGTCGCCGGGCGGTGCAGCGCGAACGTTTTTCGGTCGACCTGCTGCTGCTCCACCTTGGCCACCACCCCACCGGCGACGAGTCGGTCGCCCACCTCGCCGCCGAGCTCGATTGGCCGCGCGCCCGCCTGCAACGGGCGATCCGCCAGGCCGGAGCAGCCGGCAGCGTGGCCATCGTGGGAGAGCGGGTACGGCTGACCCCTGACGGTCAGGACGCCGTCCACGCCATCGCCCAACGGCTCAGCCCCTCGTGAACGCTCACGCCTCCAGGTTCTCGACCTCGCACAGGCGCCGGCTTGGGGAGCGGTTCACCCGCAACTGCAGCACATCCGGCCGGGAGTAGTGCCCAGCCACGTCGCAGACTACCTTGGCGGTAGCGATTGCTTCGCTGTTGCCGGTTGCCGTCAGGATCGTCTCCCCCTCGGCCGGCCCGGCGATGATGTTGCCCCACGGGTCGATGATGCAGCTCAGGCCGTCCCAGTTCCCAGCGAGCGCCCGGCTGGCGTCGCTGTGGTCCTCCGGCCGCTCAATCCCAGAGACGCAGACGACATAACATGCCCCCTGTGAGGCGAACGCTTGCGAGAGGAAGTGGTGCCGCGCTCCCGTGCCGCCCGGCCAGGCCGCGACATGCACCTGCGCCCCCTGGGCCATCAGGGCATAGCCAGGCAGCACCATGTTGTGCTCCCAGCAGTTCAAGCCGCTCAATCGCCCGTAGTCGCGCTGGTAGACGCGCAGGCTGGAGCCATCCCCCTCGCCCCACATGATGCGTTCGACGCGCGTGGGCTTCAGCTTGCGGTGCCTGCCGAGGATCACCCCTTCGCGCCCAATGAACAGGAGCGTGCAGTAGGCGGTGCCCTGCGACACAGCGTCTCGCTCGACCACCCCGATGACGACATCCAGCCCCGCCTTGCGCGCCGCAGCACACAGCTTGTCGGTCGTTGGGCTGGGGATTTCGACCGCGTTGGTAATGTAGCGCGCCGCCAGCTTGCCCCACTGTGGGTCGCGCGGGTAGTTGGCGAAACTGGGGTAACCCGGCAGCCAGGTTTCGCCGAACGCCGCCACGGTTGCGCCCCGCTCGGCAGCCTGCTCAATCAGCGCGCAGGCCTTCTCGGTGGAAGCATCGCGGTCGAAGAAGACCGGCGCAGCCTGGATTGCGGCCAGCGTAAACTCGCGATAGTCGGCCATCGTGACCCTCTCTCGTATGCAGTTCGTCAGCGTCCAGATCATAACCGACGCACTGCTGCCCTTACGGCGGCACGTCAATACGGTCTGGACTGAGCCGGCGGTAGAACCAAGAGCTAACCAGGAGGAGGATGCCCAACCCAATGAACGAGAGCACACGGTAGGCTGCATCGAGCGACGCGAGGTCGAACAGGAAGACCTTGACGGTCGTGATCGCCAGGAGCAGCAGGCCAAAGAGGCGTGCCACCTTCACCCGGCGGGCCACGCCGAAGATGAACGCCGCGCCGCCCAACACGCCCCAGAGGATCGACAGGGCCACCTGCGCCTGCTTCTGCAGCTCCTCCAGCGCCCGCCCGCCGCCCACCCGTACCTGGAACGCATCGACGACGCCGACCGAGAGAAGATAGACGCACAGCGCGGCAGCCGCGACCGCCAACGCAACGGAAAGGTTGGGAACGGTGTGGCGCACCGTCCAGCTGCCGAACGTCGCGGCAAGCGCCGTCGCTCCCAGCGCGGCCGTGGCTCCGCTGAGAAACAGCGGGTGGTCGAGGGAAGACACAGCATCGACCGTCAGGCGACTCAGTGGCGCGACCCGCAGCACGGCGACCAGAGCCGCAAGCGCCAAGAGGACCATCGCCGCTGGCACATAGGCGCCGGCATCGCCGGGGAGCCGCCGTGCAAGCGTCCATAACCCGGCAACCAGCACCGCCCAGCCAACCACCAGGGCGGCCGGACGAAGCTCCAGCGGCAAGAGCACCGCCAGCGTCACGAACGCCAGCACAACTCCACACTGCCGCGCTACCCGCCCGCCGGCCAACAACCCGTTCGCAGCAGCAGCGGCGCTGAGCAGCGCGAAGAGTACCGTGCGCTCATCGGTGAACGGGGTCGCAGGGTAGTGGAAGCGCTCGCCCGCCGGAGGGACCTGTAGCCACAGGGCATACAGGTAGGCGCCACCACCGGCCAGCCAACCGGCAGCGATCGGCGCTCGCGCGGCATACCACGCCGTGCCACTTGGCGGGACACCGAACACGTGCGCGCCATCCAGCAGGAAGCGGCGGGTGACCCATGTCGTGGCAACACTGAGCGCGGCGCACCCGCCGATGGTCACAACCCGATCGGCTTCAAACGGCAAAGCATAGGCCCAGAGCAGCACCCCAAGCGCCGCAAGCACCCCGCTCGCTGCCCGCGAGCGCAGGAGCCATCCGGCGCTGACCAGACAACCAAGCATGTACGCGAGGGTCAGACCATCGACGCTGGCGAACGGTAGACCGGGGTTATCTGGATGGGCGATGGAGAAGAACGGGTACTCGATCAGCAGCAGGTGCGCCACAGCCAGCATGCCGAGGAACAACGCAGCCGCTGCCGCGAATGGGTTGCCGAGGCGGCGGTATAGCCAGGTCAGCGCCACCGCCTCACTCGCCCAGGCAACAGCCACCCACGACCCGCCTGCCTGCACCGGCACAGCCATCGTGAATACCGCGACGCCGGTGCCGCACGCCAGCATCCCGAAGGGGTGGCGGCTCCCGGCCACCTTCAGGAAATACCCACCGATGGCTGCATGGGCCAGCGCAACACCCAGCAGGTACGCCCCGCGCCACTCATCGTGCTGTTCGCCAAGCACACCCATACCGCTACCGACGACCATCGCCGCGTTCAGCACGAGCAAGGTGGTCGACGTCACCCGCAGGCGATAGGTACGGACCCGGAACTCCTCGCCGCCAGCTGCAACGGCGTTGAGCAACCAGAACCCTGCCGCGGCGAGGAGCCGCGCGGCGACCGACGCATCGGACGCCATGAAATCGAGGACCTGCACGCCGCTCAAGAAGAATGCGATACCCGGCAACCAGCGCCAGCTCCGGTACAGAGCAATCGCTGTCGTCCCACAGAGGACAATCGCCAGGAATGCCACCGTAGGAGCGTCCGCCCGCGCACCAAGCAGCGGTGGCGCTGCAAGGGCAGCAACGAGACCGAACGCAGCGATCACCTGCGAGCCGGAGCGGATGGCGACGACCGCGGCGCAGGCGACCACCGCAAGCACGCCAACCAGCCCCGCCCAGACCGGGACCAGGTCGTACAGCCGTGTTGCCGCCAGGAACGCAATACTGAGCACCCCCAAGCCAACCGCGGTCAGTACAAACCCGAGCACACGTTCTCGCCGGTCCACGAGCCATGCGCCGCCAGCGAAGAGCGCGAGCCCGGCCAGAAACCCGATGACGACGCGGCCAGTGGGGCCGATCCAACCCCGGCTGAAGGCCAGCGACAGGAAGAACACCATGCCAACCAACAGCGCAAGCCCACCGACAATGGCCAGCACACGCCCGGACAGTAGCGCCTCGATATCAAGCGGTGGGCGCGACGGCGCTGGTGCTGGCGTGCCGACAGGTGGTGCCGGTTCTGGTCGCGCAGGTGGAGTGATCGCTTCTGCGGTCGGGACAGGTTCGACTGCAACGCTCACCGGCGCCTCAGGCGCGGGAGGCGCCTGCTGTGGCGGAGCAGGTGCGGGCGCGATACCAACCAGCGCCTCCACCTGCGCCAGGCGCTGGTCCAGTGCCTGCAGGCGAGCATAGCCGGAGCGCAGATCGGCCAGGTGCAGTTCGTCGAGGAGCTCCTGATAGGGCCGTCCGCTGCGTTGCGCCTCACGCATGAGGAGTTCGTGAACCCAAGTACGTGGCCGGCCACAGCCGGGACAGAAGCGGGCGGACGTCGCCAGCTCCGTGCCACAGGATGGGCAGTGCAGCATGCCACTCATCAGGCGCTCCGATCAGCTGAACGCGCGCTGATGATACGCGATGCCTCCTCAGCACAAAGCGGCGCCAACCAGCGCCGCAACAACCGATGGAACCAGCTCGTTCGAGCAGCTCACTCCACCCCTACGACTGGGATATCCAGCAGCTCCACCTCAGCGATGTCAACGTGCGGCGTGCCGTAGGTGTGGAAGGAGTGCGGCAGCTTCAACCCCCAGGCCTGCCCCCGCGCCCGTTCCTGCTGGTTCCAGACAATCGGCCGCCAGTCCGGCGCGAAGATCAGGTAGCCGCCGGAAAAGATCTCGATACGGTTGCCGCCCGGCTCGTACATGTAGAGGAAGAACCCGTGGGTCACTGCGTGCTTTGATGGCCCGGTTTCAATGAACACGTTGTGCTCCAGGCAGATGTCTGCCGCCCGCAGCACCTCTTCGCGGGTATCGGTGGCCCAGGCCAGGTGGTGCAAACGGCCCCGTGCGCGGGTAGCGTCCAGCGTGTAGGCAATGTCGTGCACCAGCGGGGTCACGCTGATCCAGGCCCCAGCCTCGGTCCCGTCATCCAGGATAATGTGCTCGCGCAGCTTGAAGCCCAGGTAATCGGCCATGAACTCGCGGTTCGGCGTCACCGCCGCGCAGAGCATGTTGATATGGTCCAGCCGGCGCACGGCAGCGCCACGGCCGGTGTAGCGCTGCGGCTGGTTCTTCAGGAACGGCTTGAGCTGCGCCTCCGGCTCGTACCACTCCGTCTCGTAGTACAGCTCCATTAGGTGGCCATCCGGATCGTGGAACTGGTAGGACTTGCCGTGCCCGGCGTCGCCGTCGATCCAGCCCAGGCCGTGACCGTTCTGGGCGAGCACCGCCGCGCGCCGTTCCAGCGCTTCCGGACTCATCGCCCGCCAGGCGGTGTGCCCAACCCCGGCAGTCGGCGCTTCGGTCAGCTTCAGGGTGTGGCGTTCGTAGTCCCCCCAGGCGCGCAGAAACACCGACTGGCCCTGGCGCTGGGTCACTTCCAGCCCCAGCACATCGGTAAAGAACGTCATGCTCTCGTCCGGCCGGGGCGTCAGCAGTTCAACATGCCCGAGGTGGGCGACTTCCTGGTGCATCATCGGTCCTTTCCGGGGTACGGTGTCCATAGACGCTACATCGTCGGTTGCGTATCCTGTAGCAACAATCTGCAGATGCGCACACCGCCGGGCAACGTGGCCCGTGTTGACGTGGAGGAGCAACAGTGATCGTTGACCAGCTCGACCTGCGGACAAAGTATGAGCGCCGCAGTGGCCGCGTGCTGCTGACCGGCATCCAGGCACTCGTGCGGCTGCCGGTTGAACAGCATCGGGCCGACCAGCAGCGTGGTCTCACCACGGCAACATTCATCTCCGGCTACGAAGGCTCGCCACTGGGTGGCTACGACCTGGCGCTGATGCGCGAGAGCAAACTGCTCAACGAGCATGATATCCGCCTCGTGCCCGGCCTGAACGAGGAAATCGCGGCGACAGCCATCGCCGGCACACAGAACATCCCCCAACCGCGGCCCGGCCTCGATGGGGTTGTCGGCATCTGGTATGGCAAGGCCCCGGGGTTCGACCGCGCTCACGACGCCCTACGCCACGGCAACCTGACCGGCGCCAGCGAACATGGCGGCGTGCTGGTGCTGGTTGGCGACGACCCCGGCTGCAAGTCGTCCACCATCGCATCGGCCAGCGAAGGGGGTCTGGCCGACCTGGGCATGCCGGTGCTCTACCCCGGCAACATCCAGGAGATCATCGACCTCGGCCTGCTTGGTATCGCCCTCTCACGCTACACCGGCGCCTGGACCGGCTTCAAGATCGTCACCGACGTGGCCGATACCGTTGCGACCGTCACCCTCGACGACCGGCCGGAGATCGTCTACCCGGAGTTCGAGTTCGAGGGAGCGCCCTGGAAGAATACTCCGGTCCCACAGTTCCTCGGCCCGGCCCATACCGTCTGGGAACAGCGCATCTACCGCGGCCGTCACCAGGCCACGCTGGCGTTCGCTGCGGCCAACGGGCTGAACCGCATCATGCTGGAGACGGACACCCCACGCATCGGCATCGTCGCCGCCGGAAAGACGTATTACGACCTGCGCCAGACACTGACCGACCTCGGGCTTTCCGACGAGCTGCTAGCACAGCACGGGGTGCGCATCCTCAAGCTGGGCATGATCTCGCCGCTGGAGCCGACCATCGTCAAGCAGTTCGCCGAGGGACTGGAAGAGATCATCGTCGTCGAAGAAAAGCGCCCGTTCATCGAACGCGCCGTGCGCGACCTGCTCTACAACCTGCCGCAGCGCCCGCGCGTGGTCGGCAAGGAGGACGAGGAGGGCCGCCAGCTGTTCCCCATTGATGGCGAGCTCACCCCAGACCGCATCACCGCCCCACTGGCAGGCCGCCTGCGCCGCATCATCGACCTGCCACAACTGGCCGAACGGGTGGAGACGTTACGCCGCAGCGCCACCCGCGAGCCACTACCGCTGCTGACAACGCGCACCCCCTACTTCTGCAGCGGCTGCCCACACAACCGCTCGACGGTCGTCCCGGAAGGCTCGCTGGTTGGGGCCGGCATCGGCTGCCACACCTTGGTGCAGATCAGCGGCGATCCGCGTCGCATGGGCACCGGCTACACCCAGATGGGCGGCGAAGGCGCCCACTGG
>QEUZ01000126.1 GCA_003577355.1 Chloroflexota bacterium
CTGCCGGTGAAGGTGAACGTGGCGGCATTGGAGGCGGAGACCGCGCTCGGCGCACCGCTGATCGTCGTCTCCGGCGCGGTGGTATCGATCGTCCAGGAGAAGCTGGCCGGGGTCGCGTCGACGTTGCCGGCTGCATCAGTGGCACGCACCTGGAAGGTATGGGCGCCCGCGCTCAGGCCGCTGTACTGGGCCGAGCTGCTGCATGGCGCGAACGCGGCACTATCGAGCTTGCACTCGAAGGTGAGGCTGCTCGCGTCACTGCCGCTGAAGGTGAAGCTCGCGGCGGCGCTGTTGGTGATCGCCGCCGGCTGCGTCAGCAGGGTCGTTTCCGGCGCAACGCTGTCGATGGTCCAGGTGTAGCGCTCCGGAGTCGGGTCGATCTCGCCAGATGTATCGACCGCGCGGACCTCGAAGCTGTGCGCGCCATTGCTGAGGCCGGTGAGATAGACCGGGCTGCTGCAGGTGGCGAACGCCGCGCCATCCAGGCTGCATTCAAAGCGCGCGATGCCGCCGCCATCGCTGCCGCTGAAGGTAAACGCCGCGGAGGTGACGTTGGAGATGCTCGCGGGGGTGGTCAGGAGCGTCGTCTCCGGTGGCCCAATGTCGACGGTCCAGGTGTAGCTGGCCGGTGTGGGGTCGGCTGTGCCCGCCGTATCGACGGCCCGCACCTGCAGCGTGTGCGAGCCGCCCCCGAGACCGGACAGCGTGAGCGGGCTAGCGCAGGCGCTGAAGTCCGCGCCATCCAGAGCGCATTGGAACCCAGCCACCTCCAGGTTGTCGCTGCCGGAGAAGGTAAACGACGCCGAGCTGCTGTCTGACGGTGATGGTGGCGTCGACAGCAGCGCCGTGTCCGGCGGGACGGGGTCGATCGTCCAAGTGTAGGTCGCTGGGGTAGCGTCGATGTTGCCATCGGTATCAACGGCTCGTACCTGAAAGGTATGGACACCACCAGGGACATTGGCGAGGTCGAACGGGCTCGAACAGGTCTTGAATGTTTCGAAACCGGCCACGTCGAGCGTGCACTGAAAGCGAGCGATTGGGTACGTGCCGCTGCCGCTGAAGGAGAACTGCACTCGCCTGCTTGAACTGACGGCTGGCGGATGCTCCAGCAGCGTGGTCTCAAGCACGAAGGTGGTGTCGATGTTGATGCTGAGCGACTGGCTCGCTTCGACGTTTCCCGCGGTGTCGATGCTCCAGTAGGTGAACGTGTGCGCGCCATTGCTGCTGATCGTGACCGGGTTCTGGTAGGTCTGGGGGGCGCCACCGTCGATGCTGTACAGGATCTGCGCTACCTCAGTCTCAAGATCGGTGGAAGAAAGCGTGACCGTCACCGCCTGGCTTGTCCAGGCTCCGCTGACGTAGATGGACTTGTCCGCTTTCTTCGCGCTGGCAGTCGTCACCGGCGGCGTGGAGTCGGTATTCTCAAGGGAGTAGGAGACAGCGCCTGCAGCGCCGATGTTGGCCTGCACCTCGTAGGCGCCGACGGCGTTATTCGCCGTGAGCATCTGCTCTGCCCGGCCATCCGCCCCGATAACAGCCAGCGGGCTACCCTGAATGCCCGCGCCGGTCGCTGGGCCGCTGAATGTCACCAACCCACCAGCAACGGGTTCGCCGTGGGGACTCGCGACCGATACCACGAATGGTTCCGAGAAGTCGGTACCGGCCGTCGTCGACTGCTGGTCGCCGGCGATCATGGTGATACTGAAGTCACGCGCCTGGAACGCGCCCATGTCGACATGGCCCTCGCGCGCGAGACCGCGCTGGTCGACCTGGGGAAACGTGTCCCTGTAGACCCCTGTGGCAATCGCTGGTGAACCAGGCAGCAGCGGGACGGTTTGTGTCGTACCGCCATAGTACCCGAGCGTGCCGAGGGCTGGGTTCATGCCGATCAGATTGTTGCTGCCGGCAAGGCGCCCAGCCTGGTGGATAGCGCCGATCAGGTTATTGTCGCCCGTGTATTGCCCAGTGATATCCCGTCCGGTTTGGTCCGAAATGGTCACCGTGTTACCCGCCACGATCGTATTGGTTAGCTTGGTAAACATTTCGCTGCTCGACGTGCCGAAGGAGTTGCGGATTCCTCCTCCGCTGTTGAATGAGGAGTTCCCAGTGATCGTCGAATTCACAATCGAGGTTGGGCCATGCGTCAGAATTGCGCCGCCCACCTGATACTTACCATCCGCGTGATTATCGACAAATGTGCTGTTAGAGATGGACAAGGTCTGATAGGCGCCATTGAAGATCGCGCCACCTCCGGGAGCAGATTCGTCTGGGTTGATCGACCACCAGCTCAACGAGGCATTCCCGTTGAAGGTGCTGTCTTTGATCACGAGGAAACGGGTTTCTGTTCCCTTCCATCGATTGTAGATGGCTCCCCCGCTGTCGCGGGCCGTGTTATTCGTGAAGGCCATCTTGAAGATGGTCACCGAGCTGACCATCTGGATGTACATGGCGCCACCCAATTGTCCGTTTCCATTGGCGATGGTAAAGCCGGTGAAGCTGAACGCGGGAGGCGCTGACGAAAAATATTCGACCCCAAGCTGGAAGACGCCGACCTCGTTGTTCCCGCTGACCGTGATCACGTCCGCCCCAGGCCCGCTAATCATCACGCTCTGTTCCAAGATCAGCGTCCCGTGGGTCAGGGTGATCGTGCCGCTCAGACCACTCCGAAACATGATCCAGTCGCTTCCCGATGTCGCCGCGGCGAGGGCCGAGCGCAGGGAGCAGTCGGTATTTGTCGGGCTGCCGCAGTTCGCCGTATTCGTGCCGTCGTCGTCGGCCAGCGTGCCGACGTAGTACGGCGCTCCCGCGGCTGCCACGCCCGTCGGGGTCAACACCAGAAAACTGGCCAGTATCATGCCGACCAGTACGGCCGAGATGATCCGCGATCCTCGTTGCATCGGGCTTCCTCCTCTCGCAGGCCACGTCGCCTGCAACTGCCGGTAGATGCGTCCGGGGGTCCGCCGGCTAGCGGCGTCCGGAGACGCGACGTTTCCGCCGTATCCCCCGAACAGACACCACGTTAGACAGCGGTCGTTGCGGCCGCATCCGAGCGCACACGTAATCGTGTGGCGGGTGGTGGCGGGGTTGGCGGTGGGGACTACGTGTGACGAACCGCTAGAGCGATGTGGCGCGATCACGATGGATTGCGGGGTGAGTGGGGCGCTATGAGGCGGCGTCTGCGCGGAGGAGGCTGCGAGTGAACTGCGAGGGCCGCGCGATGGCGAGCGCCAGGCCATGCTGAGGTTGGCGGCATGGCCTGGCGCTGCGAGAAGGAGTGGACCCAGTGGCCCGCTAGCAGGACGCTTCCAGGTTCAGGACGAATGTCATCACTGCGGAGTCAACGGTGACCGGGATGCTGATGATTTCCTGACTAGGACAGCGGATTTTGACCTGCGTGGTCGCGCTACCCACTTCGTCGGGGTCAGGGGAATCGACTTCCGTTGCCTTGCAGACGATGTCGATGGTGACCTCGCTGCTACAGTAGCCGAGCTCCTCGTTATAGACCTCCTGGCCAAAGGCCGAGGTATCGTGGTAGCCAATCGAGCGCTGGCGGAAGCGCACTTCGCGGCCCTGGATCGTCGTCTGGATGCGCCAGTCGTCGCCCTCGTCGTTGCCGGAGTGGGTGACTCGCAGGAGGGTCGCCTTAACGCGACAACGCCGGACGGGCAAGGGGCGCAGCGGTGACGACGGTGTTGGCGGAAGGCTGGTCGTTCCGGCGCCGTTCGGAAAGATTGGACCATGCAGGATCGCGCAGAGGATCGCGCAGGTTGCGAGATGGCCTCCATTCGCCAGGCAGAACTCGATACAGGTCTTTTGACCAGCGGCGCGGGGCGGAAAGTCGGGGGGCCACGGCAGCGTTGGTGGCCAGCCAGGCGGTGGTTCCGTCGGCCATGGGAGGGTGCTGCGTTCTTCAGGCATCCGAGCGTCCCCTTTCAAGTCGGAGGTACGACGTCCACTACGGGCCGTCCGGTAGCGGGGCAGCCGCGCTGGGGTGGGGCTTGGGGTAGACACGCCTCGGGCTGGTCTGACTGTGTCATGCTGTTGTCGGCTTGCCACCATCCCTTCGATCCTTGTGCAACGCCTTGGCTGGTGTTGCCGTACATGTTTGCTTCGCGCGTTTGTCGGGCACGTTGCCGTTTCGTGTTTCGGGCTGATGCGCGGACCCAGCGCGAGGTGACCAATCGCCAGTATAGGACGCGTCGCTTGGGCAGGCATTTGTTCGTTGGGAGCGAGCAATTAGACCAGAGCATGCCTTCGGGCGAAGGCAATTGCATCGGCGCGACCCTCCGCGCCGATCTTGGCGTAGAGGTTGGTGATGTGCCGCTCGACCGTGCGCACACTCAGGAAGAGCGCCTCGGCGATCTCGCGGTTGTTCCGGCCGTTGGCGATGAGTTGTAACACTTCGACCTCGCGTGGGCTCAGCCCGGCTGGGGCGATGCGCGCCGTGATGCTCGCCTGGTCGTCCAGGCGGGCTGCGAGTGCGTCAGCGCGCGCGCTGGCCGGCGCCGCGCCGAGCGCGAGAACGGCAGCACGCGCCTCCTCAAGCAGAGGGCTGGCCGCGTCTACGCTGCCTGCGCGCAGTTCGGTTTCCGCCAGGGAAAGCAGTGTGAGGGCGCGCTCGTATGGCGCGGCGCAGGCACTTGCAAGCGCCAGCGCGGCCTCAAGGTGCAGGCGTGCATCGGAGATACGCCCGGCTTGCGTTTCGATGCGGCCAAGTTGGCGCTGCGCCTCCAGCAGGGCAAGCGGCTGGCGTGGTTCGCTAGCGAGCTTGAGCGCCAGTGTTGCGTGGCGACGCGCCTGAGCGATATCGCCTATGGCCAGGTAATAGCTGGCCCACGCGCTCTGCCCATCGGCCTGCCCCAGCACCGCGCCGCTCCAGTCGAGCCAGCGGTCGTGGGCTTCAAGCCAGGCACGGGCAGCGGGCAGGTCGCCCTGTTCCAGGCACGACCTAACGGCGACGCGGATGAGCGACAGGCTATGGCTGAAATCCATATGGCCGGGGATCGACTGGGGGCCGCTTGGCAAGTGTGCGTGGACGATTCCCCAGGCGTCCGCGACATCCCCCTGCGCCAGCGCAAGTTGCGCCAGCACGGTCGCCGAGATGAGATCGCGCTCCGACGATGCGTCGCCCTGCCGGATGCCGCTCAACGCCAGTTCCCGTGCGGCGGCCCAGTCCCCCTCGATGAGCAGGATCGGCAACCTGGCGATCCGCGGAGAAACGTCGCCATGTGCCGGCCCGAGCCGGCGCCAGACGGCTTCACCCTCACCGGCGATCCGGCTGCGTTCGACCAGGTTGTCTGCACCGTAGGGAACCTCAATGTTTGAGAGCTGGTACAGATACATGATGACCACGCTCGATAGGTCTGAGACACGCAGCGCCACGTCTCGTGCGGTTGCGTATGCGTCGCGCGCCTCGTTGACTCTCCCAGCGAGTGCCAGCGCGATCGCCCGTGCCCACCATGCTCGCCCAGGAAGGTCATCCTCCCGTTCGATGATCGCCTGCGAGCGCGCCAATGCTTCATGGATGCGGCCGACCGCGGCTAATACCGCGGCCAGCTGGCCTTCGATCTCGGCCCGGCTTGGGAAGACTCCCTGGAGCTCGAATGCGTCGACCCGCGCCGTATCCGCCGGCGGCAGCCGCGCGAGCGCAGCCACGCTCGTTTGCAGGTCGGTAATCCCTGCCGGTATCTCCCCAGCCAGGCTGCGAGTCTGCCCACGCAGGAAGATGATGTACGCATGCAACACGGCGTCAGCGGCATCCTCCGCCAGAGCCAGAGCCGTCTCCAGCATCGCGAGCGCGGTGCGCGGTTCGGCAACACGCAGGAGCCGCGCGCGCCGGATGATGAGCCAGCCCCGCTGTGCCGAGTCGACAGTGCCGCCGCCCATCATGTCGAGGGCCATCCCAAAGTGGCTGGCCGCCGTTAGCCAAGCAACCTGCTCGACACGACTGCCGGCACGCATGAACCACTCGACCGCGCGCGGGTCCAACGCCTGGCGGAAATGGTGCGCGACCGGTTCCGGATCAGTGTCAGCATCCATCGCCAGGGCTTCGGCGACGCGGCGATGCAAACGCTGCCGCTGCGGCAGCGACATGCCCGCATAGAGCGCGTCACGCACGAGCGCATGGCTGAAACGCAACGTCAGGTTGGGCAGGGCTTCTTCCAGCACATGCGCATCCATTGCCCGCTCAACGATGTCGTCGAACTGCTCGCTTGGCAGCGCAGCGATCCTGCGCCAGAGCAGGAGCGGCACATCCTGGCCGATCACCGCAGCGAGTTCCAGCAGCCGCCGGGCATCTGGGCCGAGGCGGGCGAGCCGGCTGTCGATGACTTGGCGCACCAGGGGCGGCACGATAGTGCGTTCCAGGTCGGTCAGCATCCAACCGCTCGCCGTCTGATACAGGCGCTGCTCTTCTTCCAGCGCGCGGAGCAGCTCCAGCACGTAGAGCGGTAGTCCCTGACTACGCCCCGCGACATACGACACCAACCGCGTCAGGTCTGCCTCAGGCAGGTCGTAGTAGCGCACAACCAGGGCCTGTACCGCATCCGAGGTGAGCGGGGCTAGCGAGATGCGGTGGGCCGGCGCCTCGCGTACCAGATGCGGCACAAGGTGACCGAGCGTACCGCCACCCCGTGGTTCATCATCGCGGTAGGTGGCAACGAGCACGATCGGCAAACGCTCGAGCGAGCGCGCGAATATCCGCAGGAACTGCAACGATTCCGGATCGGCCCAGTGGATGTCCTCGAGCACGAGCAGGAGCGGAGCCTGCTCGGTGAGGTGCAGCAGGAACGTTCGCAAGGCCGTCATGACCTGGTCCGAACTTGCTGCGTGCGACAGGAGCGCCGGGTCCCAATCCGGCAGGCCGGCGCCAGCAACACTTGCGGACAGCTCGATCCAGGGGCCGTAGGGAGTGGCGCCTCCGTCGTAGCATGCCCCGGTCAGGTAGCGGCAACCGGATGCTTCAGCGGCGGCGGCGAGCTCGCGCACCAGCGCCGATTTGCCGATGCCCGCCTCGCCGCTCAGCAGGACGAGCGCACCTCGCCCGGTAAGCGCTACGGCGAGGTGTGCGCTGAGGATCGTCTGTTCCCGTTCGCGGCCCACGACGCGGGAAGGCTGCAGATTGCCTGCGCGAGACATACCGCTCCTGACTTCAGGCGGTGAGCGCGCCGTCGAGGGGTAGTATAGGTGAGCCGGCGGAACCTTCTGGTTCTTGGGTGCCTATGCGGAAAGGCAGGTAACGTGGACCGTGCCGGTTCCGGGGGTGTCATCATCAGGGTTCACCAGCAGAACGGTCCATCCGTATGCCACACCGTCGTTCAGCTCCGGGCCACTTCCGGTCCAACTGAACCCGGTGGGTACCGCATCGGGTAGGAATCCGCCGCCGATCGCGACCTCGCCAGCCTCGCACGGCGCATCGTATCCTCCGGAAGATTGCGCCGGGACCTCGATATCGAACGAGCGGGTAGTTACCTTCGTCTGGGCCGACTCCCCCGCCGGCCCCCGTTGCCCCGGTACTCCCTGCGGCCCTTGCTGGTTCCAGCTGATCTTCGTATCCCCGGCCAGGCAGCTCCAGGATGCGTTCCTGCGCACGCGGTAGATGTCTCCCTTGGCGGTGATGCAGGCGTAGTACGTGTCGCCACTCGCGCCGAACGCGACGAAGGCTGAGCCACCTGCGAACCCGATCGCGAGCGCCAGCACGACGAGCAACGCCCGAGAAAAGCGGCGGAACGACGGAAGGCGGTGCATGGGTCCTCCTCACGCAGATACAGATGATGTTGGGAGACGTTCGTTACCGCAGTGTAGCAGTGGTGGGGCTTCACGTGGCCGTTGTCGAAGGGGGCATGGCCATGTGCTGCAATCGTCCTACGAGCCGAGGTCGCATGGCTTCCGGCGTAGAATCAGCCACATGTACGCCGGCTGGGAGACATCCCGCAGCCGCGCGATGGGAAGACGAGAGATAGCATGGATGACACGAAACCGCGGGAACAGCGCAACTCCGCCTACGCCAGACGGCCGCGCTGGGTCCCCCAGGACCACATCCGCGATAACCCGTCGCTGAATGCAGCGACGCGCCTCGGGAGGCCAACCGAGGACGAGCAGTTCCTTGAGCGTCGTCCAAGTGGGGCGGACGCCTTCCTGCACAGCGACCCCTGGCGGGTATTGCGCATTTTGGGCGAATTCGTCCAGGGGTTCGATACGCTGGCCGAGATCGGGCCGGCGGTGTCGATCTTTGGCTCGGCCCGTACCGTTGCGAGCGACCCGATGTATACCGCTGCGCGCGAGCTAGCCAGCCAGCTGGCCCGCACCGGGTTCGCGATCGTGACCGGCGGTGGGCCGGGGATCATGGAGGCGGCCAACCGGGGTGCGGTCGAAGGTGGCGGCCGTTCGGTCGGCTGTAACATCGAGCTGCCCTTCGAGCAGGGCATGAACGAGTGGGTCGAAGTCGCGATCAACTTCCGCTACTTCTTCGTGCGCAAAACAATGTTCGTGAAGTACGCCGAGGGGTTCGTCATCTTCCCTGGCGGCTTCGGCACGCTGGACGAGCTCTTTGAAGCGCTGACCCTGATCCAAACCGGCAAGATCCACAACTTCCCGATCATCCTCTTCGGCAGCTCCTACTGGGCCGGCCTGCTGGACTGGATCAAGCAGACGATGCTGGTCGAGGGCAAGATCTCGCCCGAGGACCTGACCCTGTTGGTTGTCACCGACTCGGTAGAAGAAACCTGCGAGATGATTGCCGAGTGCTACCGCACCCAATGCTGGAGCTTCCAGCACCGCTCCGCCGCCGCTGAGATGGGCCTGCTGGACGAGATTGCTGGCGAATAGGAACCACCAGACGCGCCGACCAGGTTATGGCTTGCGTGCAATCGCTTGCACCTGGCCTGACAGTCGCAACCTGCCGCCACTGCAGATCATGCGTGGACATCGGGACGTATCGGGGCGTTCGCGAACCCAAAGCCGCCGCTGGTGGGTTTCCCCCACGTGATCGCGAGCCACAAGCGCGAGACCCGCTGTGTTCCTCAGGGCAGGCTCCGCGGCATCGCTCAGTATGCCTGCGAGCTTAGGGCATAGGCGGGACGGCGGTTGTGCCCCCACACCCAACGGGGGCGAGGCCAGGTTTCGAGCACGCTTCAGGATCGTTGACGCTCCTCTGCGGTGCGATAGAATCGCCGGCCATCTGGACAAGATGATGCGTGCGACCTGCATTGTGGATGGCCCAGTACGACGTGCGCTGCGTCGGTGTCGCTGTGTCGCGCGGCTGACAGGTTGCGGATGGAGGGCGAGGTGCGTGTACTGATATCTGCAGATGCAGAAGGGGTGACTGGGATCACCAGCACCAACGAGCTCCTCTTCGGGAAGCCGCACTATGAGTTCATGCGGGCCATGATGACCGATGATGTCAATGCAGCCATCGCTGGTGCGTTCGATGGCGGAGCGACGGAGGTCGTCGTCAACGATGCGCATTGGACGATGACGAACATCCTGATCGAGCGACTCGACCCCCGGGCGGACCTGATCAAAGGGTTCCAGAAGCACCTCTGCATGGTCGAGGGTATCCAAAATGCCGATGTCGTGATGTTCGTCGGCTACCACGCGCGCACTGGAGATTCCAACGGCGTCGCCAATGAGACGATCCTCGGGCGGGAGATCGTCGAGATCCGCATGAATGGCCGCGCGGTCGGAGAGTCGGAGATCAACGCCGCCGTCGCCGGCGCGTTCGGGGTACCGCTGGTGATGGCCTCCGGCGATGACGTGTACGAGCAGGAACTGCGCGCGACATTTCCAACCGTGGAGTTCGGGCTGACGAAGTATGCCATCGAACGCTGGAGCGCGCGGTGTCTCGCGCCGGATCGGGCGCGCGCCAACATTCGATCGGCAGCGGAGCGCGCGGTGCAACGCGCCGCGCGGGGAGAGTTTTCGCCGTATCACCTGTCCGGGCCATGCGAATTGGAGGTGGTGTTCTCATCAACTGCAGAAGCGTACATGGGGAGCCTGGTTCCCGGATCAAGCCGCACATCTCCTCGAACGGTGACGTTCAGCGCTGCGGATGTCGTTTCCGCATGGAAAGGCTTCTTTGCCGTCCTGCTGCTGGGCTGGTCCGCCACCGACGAAGTGTACGGGTAGTCAGCAACGGTGCGGGGGCGCCAGTTCTCGACCCATTTGGTGAATTGCCCGTCTTGTGAGCAAATTAGTTGCGGATCGGGGATTACGCTATCGTTTAGTGGTTCGCCCCGTTTGGTGGACTAGGCGTCCAGTTCCCTGTGCTTCGTCCCAACGAACCGAATCACACCGGCGAGCGGTGTGCATGTTCCTGTCCGTGGGAACCGGCTTCGGCCAGATCGGCGCGGAATGACGTTCTAAAGGTCTTCGGATCGCCGCGAGTACGGTTGGTCGCACTCACTGCAAGTGCAAGTGTCGGGATCGTCAACAGCATGTTGCCGAGACGGTGATTCGGGAGCCAGCACGGATAGTGCGGGGCGCC
>QEUZ01000127.1 GCA_003577355.1 Chloroflexota bacterium
GGCCAACCGAGCCGACCGAGATCATGCGGCGCGAGTACGCCGCGCGGCGCGAGCTGATCTCCGAGATGCTGGCCGGCGCCGAGGGCATCAGCTGGTCGCCGCCGAGCGGCGCGTTCTACGCCTTCATCAAGTACGACGCGCCGATCCCGTCGCGGCACATGGCGAAGATCCTGCTCGAACGTGGCGTTGCCGTGCGCTCCGGCACCGAGTACGGGCCGAGCGGCCAGGGACATGTGCGCGTTGCCTTCGCAACCGACCGCGCCTCGCTGATGCAGGGCATGCGCATCGTGCGGCAAACGCTGGAGGAGGCGGTCGCCGGCACGTTAGTTGTCGAGTGAGGCATCGCTGGGCGTCCGCCTACACGAGATCCCACGGTTCGTCGAGCAGCGCGGCAGCAGACGAGCTCAGCGCAACCATCGCACTATGTTGCAGGAGCGCCCGCACAAACGGGTGCTTCGGCATGTCGTGGTACGACAGTGTGCGCAACGATTGGACGATGCCGAGCACTGAGTCGCGGTCCAGCGTGTCGCCGCTGCGGTCGAGCATCCAGGCTTGGCGCAGCAGCGCGCGCGTGAGCGTACCGATATCGTCCGGGGTAAACAGCTGCTCGACGAGGCCTTCGTACTGCCTGTTCGACCAGCGCGGGCTGGCCGGCGGCGGCACACGTTCCATCGCCGCAAACAAACGATCGGCCGGTATCAGCCAGGTGCCGAAACCCGCACCCATCAGCATCTGTTCCAGCGCGCGCTGCTCCGGCAGTGGATTGGGAGCGATGGCCCTGTCGGGCAACATTGCCGGCACAGTCGGCTCGTCCGGGGCGGGTGGGAGCGCCTCGTGCAGATATGGCTCCCACAGCTCAAAGGTTGGCGGTAGTGGGCGCCCGCTTGCAATGTGTTGCTCCAGTGCGGCTGCGATGATCCCCCGCGCATGCGCCGGGTCGATCTCGATCTGCGCGTTGACGCTGCCCGGCGCGCGCAGGGGCCGCACGATGCCGCCGGAGACGTATTCACTTGCCGCCGGCGCCAGGCTGATCTGCTCGTCCGCGCCATCTTCCTCCAGGTCATCGTACTCGTCGTCGTACTCGTCGTCCCCGGCATCCTCCAGGTGCTGGATGACGATGACCCGCCCACCGGCGTCGGCAATGCCGGCGTCGGTCACCAGGAACTCGACGTAGAGGCGTGGGGTGAGCTCATCCTCAAAGGTCAGCACCAGCGTTTGCGCACCATCCAGGCCAATGGCCGACCCCCGTACCGTGCGGTGTGCCGGTAGTTGCCAGAGAAACGCGTCGGTGGTGCGGTCGACGGCGCGCAAGCGCATGCGCTGCAGCGCGGCTTCCGCAGCGTCGCGCAGCTCCGCAGCGCTCGTCAGCTTCACGAAGCGACTGAGCGGCCCGCTGGAAACCGGGTTCCGGAAACGGGCCAGCTCCTGCACAGCGTAGCGTTGCGTCTCGATATCCGGCATCGCCAGCATGGCGTGCAACAGCCAGACAGCCCGCCCTTCGGCAGCGTCAACGACCCGCCGCAGGATCGCCACGCGTGCTGCACTGTCCAGCACCGCCAGGTACCGCACGATTTCGTCGAGGATTTCCAGCCCGACCGGCCATGTTTCCAGGACCACCGCTGCGGTCACCGCCAGCATGCCCTCCGGGTCGCGCATGGTTGACAGGAACTCCTGACGCAGGCGGGCGATCTCCGCATCGCTGCCCAGGTGCTGCCAGCCCATGCGCCGGTGCGCCCCGAACCGGGTGACATCGGGTGCGTGTGGGTTCAGTGCAATCTGGCGCAGGATGTCATGCGGGTACCCGAAGGTCAGCGCCTCGATCATGTGGAAGCCGGCGCCGGGCGCCGGCAGACGGTCCTCGATCAGCAGGCGCGCCAATACCGTCACCGTCATGCGACGGTGGCGCACCAGCAGCTTTGACGTCTCAGTCGCCTGTCCGACTTCCCCAGCCAGCAGCGCGTCGAAATTCGCGAGTACTGCGCGCTCGATGTCGTCTTCCGTCACCGGCCGGCGCAGTGGGATCGGTTCAGGCGCTTTCTTCCGTGGCAACGGCATCTCCCATCTCGCGCCCCTCGCGCTGAGGAAACGAGTGTACGTTATTGGTCTTGGGTAGCCAGCAGGCGTGGGGTTGCGCCGGTTATCTCGCCCAGCGCTTCACCGGCCAACAGGCGCGCGCGGATCATCGCTTCGCGCTCAACGCGCGGCAGGCAGCGTTGGACGACTTCTTCGACGACATCGGGGGCAAGCACGAGCACGCCGTTATCGTCGGCCAGGATGATGTCGCCCGGCTGGACGACAACCCCGCCACACTGCACGGTGGTGTTGATCTCACCGGAGCTTGCCAGCCCGCGGGTGGTGATCGGAGCGATGCCGCGCGCGAAGACGAGGTACTCCATCTCCTCGATCTCGACAATATCGGTAGCCGGCCCATCGATGATCGTGCCGGCCAGCCCGCGTAGCTTTGCAGCGAGCGAGGTCATCTCCCCCCAGGCGGCGTGCTTGTCGTCGCCGTTGCGGTCGATCACCAGCACATCGCCCGGCTCGGCCAGCGAGATTGCGTGGTGGACGACACTGCTGTCGATCGCCATGCAGCGCACGGTGACTGCCGGGCCGCAAATCGTGAAGCGTCGTCGCCCATAGGGTCGCAGCTGCCGGTCCATGAAACCGAAGTCGAGCATGTGGCCGATTGTCGCGGGCGGGATACCGCGCAACGTTTCCAGCGTCTCGCGCGGCACACGGTCCGCAACTCTGGGCCGGATCAGAACCATTCGTCTCTCCGTTCAACGCCGCGCACATGCCGGAGGCGAGCCGGTGCGCCACAGCGCATTGTAGCGAGGCAAGCGGCCCGTCGGTGACGCCACCTATGGGTAACCGGCGGCCTAGCGCGCCACCGAGCGCCCCAGCGCCCGGCTGGTCCAACCGCGTTCCCGGCAACCTCTCGCCCAGAGCTAATGCACGATCTCCACCGGCTCGATCTCATCCGCCGGTGTGAAGTTGAAGACCCAGCCATAGAAATAGAGCTCGGCATCCAGGCTGCGCTTGATGTTCTCGGCCTTACGGAAGCCGTGCTGTTCACCCTCGTAGGGCAAATAGGCGTAGGGCAAGCCCTTGGCCTTGAGCGCTTCCACCATTACCTCGGCCTGCGAGGGCGGCACGACTTTATCTTCCAACCCCTGGAAGATGATCATCGGGCAGGAGAGCCGGTCGGTGTGGTTGATCGGCGAGCGCGCCTTGTAGGTTTCGATGGCCTCCGGGTATGGACCGACCAGCCCATCGAGGTAGCGCGATTCGAACTTGTGGGTATCGGTCGTCATCGTCTCCAGGTCGGAAATGCCATAGTAGCTGGCGCCGGCCGAGAAGACATCGGTAAAGGTCAACGCCGCCAGAGTTGTGTAGCCCCCGGCGCTGCCGCCGTGGATCGCCAACCGCGAGCCATCCACCAAACCCTGGCCGGCAAGGTACTTGGCCGCGTTGACACAATCCTCGATATCGACGATACCCCAGTTGCCGCGCAGGCGGTTGCGGTATTCCCGCCCATACCCGCTGCTTCCACCATAGTTCACATCGACGACCGCAAACCCGCGGCTCGTCCAGAACTGGGTGCTCAGGTCAAGCTCCGGGGTGGTAGCGCCGGTTGGGCCGCCGTGGCTGGCGACGATCAGCGGGGGCAGCTCCCCCTGTGGTCCGCTGAACTCCGGGTTGACCGGTGGGTAGTAGAAGGCGTGCGCGGTGAGGCCATTGGCCGTTGGGAACTCGATCGCCTGGGCGACCGAGATGTAGGCTGGGTCGATCGCATCATCGCCCGAACGGCGCAGCGTCTCATAAGCGCCGGAGCGCACATCCATCAGCACGACTGACATCGGCAGCGTCGCGCCGCCTGCCAAGAGCGCCAGGCGACCGGAACCATCGCCAGCGAGGTACGCAAAGGTGTTGAAGGGTGTATCGAGCGGTGTGACGACCCCGCTCCCCGGTTCAATGACCCCCAGGCGTTCTTCACCGTGCTGGGTGTAGGCGCAGGCGATACGCCCACCGCCGACGAACGTGTACTGCGACATCCCGAACACCCACTGCGTCGTGCCGAACTCGGCCTCGAGCGGGGCCACTGGGGTGATCGTATCGCCGTCCAGCCGGTAGATGTTCCACCAGCCGGTGCGGTCGGATACGAAGTGCAGCACCCCTTCCGGCGACCACTCCGGCTGAAAAATCGATTCACCCGGCCCACCGGCAATGTGCCGCGGGTTCGCGACGCTGCCGTCCGGCGCAAGGTCGGCCAGCATGAGGTAGACATCGTCCCAGGGCATGTTGGGATGGTCCCACTCGGTCCAGGCGATCTGGGAGCCATCTGGGCTAACCCGAGGGAACGAGTAGAAGTCGCGCCCAGCGGCGATCACCCGCGCACTCCCAGAGCCATCCGCCGCGAACGACACCAGCTCGTTCACTGCTTCGTGCGTGCCATCGTGGCGCTCGCGCACGGCAACGATCGTGCGGCCATCCGGCGTGAGGCGCGCGTCGGCGTAGCGCAGGCCGTAGGGGATCTCCGGTTGCGGGGTGATCGGCCAGGGATCGTCGCCACGGTCACGGCGGTAGAGCCGCTGGTCGCTCCAGTCGGTGAAGAAGATGGTGTCGCCAGCGACAAGGTAGGCGCCCCCGCCGTACTCATGCACCATCGTGCGCGCGTTGGTCCCCGGCGGGGTGGCGTCTTCAATCGTGCCGTCCGCCTTGCGGCGCATCACGACGTAGCGTCCCTCCTCGGTTGGGCGCGATTCGAGCCAGTAGACAACACCATTCTGGAAGCTCACTTCACCCAACCGGATCGAGCCGGTGGCGATCAAGTCGGAGGTGATCGGCGACCGCCAGGAGCCATATGGAGCCACACTCATCCAGCATCTCCCTTTCGCGGGCCGGTGCAACGCCGTGTCGCGCGGCCCCCATCTCTACCATCGCTCCAGATGCACGATACCGCCGGCCGGTAGCTCCCCCAGCTCCTGAAACCAGCGCAGATACGCAGTGTACTGGTACTGGCCGTTGGCCAGGCGCGTCACGATACCGATTGATTCCAACCGGCTCAGCGCAGCGTCCGCCGCGTGTGAGGAAAGCGCCAGCGCTTGCCCAACGGCCGCAGCATCCAGCAACGGACGCTCGGTCAGGAGGCCCAGCACCCGCAGGTCGGTCGTCACCGGCGGTTGGCCGGCGAGCAGCGCGCGGTGCTGATCCACGAGCCGCCCAACTGCCTGGGCCGTGACATCGACATCATATGCGGCGCTCTCGATGGCGGCGAGAAAGAAATCCAGCCAGCGTTCCCAATCCCCCTCGCGGGTGGCAGCGAGGCCAGCCTCGTAGTCCGGCAGGCGCATGCGGAATGCCAGGCTCAGGTAGAGCAGCGGCAGGCGCAGCACCCCCTGCTGCTGGAGCATAACCTGAATGAGCACCCGCCCGACCAGGCCGTTGCCGTCCAAGAAAGGGTGGACCGTTTCGAACTGGGCGTGCACCAGCGCGATGCGCACCAACGGCGGCGTGTCATCAACCGTATGCATGTAGGCTTCGAGCTGGCCGAGCGCCGCCAGCAGCTCGCCAGGCGGAGGCGGCACGAACGCGGCAGTGGCTAGCGTTGCCCCCGGAGGCCCGACCCAGTTCTGGGAACGCCGGAACTCGCCGGGGGTTTTCCCCTCGCCCGCTGGCCCGCGCAGCACCAGCGCATGGATCTCGCGCAGCAGACGCAGCGACAGCGGCAAGTCTGCCAGGCGGGCCGGTGCGTAGCGCAGGGCGGCAGCGATGTTGGCAGCATCCTGCACGTCAGCAGGCAACCCAGGGGTAGCTGGGTCTAGCTCCCAGGCCAGCAGGTCGGCGAGTGTGGCGCGCACCCCTTCGATGCGCGCGCTCAACACTGCTTCACGCCGCAGGCACATCGCTGCGAAACCAGCCACGAACGGCTGCTGCGTGGCGATGGCGTTGAGCCGGGCCAGCGCCTCGCTGGCGTGCGCCAGCCGGGCCGCGTCCACCGCAACTGGTGGGTCGGGCGGCAGCGGAGCCGGGATATACGCGCGATAGCCGGTGGGCTGGCGCACATAGTGCCCGGAAACACGGCGCGCTGGCGTGCTCAGCGGACGGCCGTCGCTTCCATTTCGATCAGCAGGTCGGGGCTGCCCAAGCGCGTGACCCCGTACATCGACGACGCCGGCCGGCAACCAGCCTCGGCCAACCTGCGCTTCAAGTCCTCGTTGGCGGTGAAGAAGCTGCCCAGGTCGGTGCAGAAGTAATTCAGCCGCACAACATCCTTCAGCTCGAACCCGGCTTCCGCCAGGACAACCTCCAGGTTGTCGAGCGCCTGGTTGATCTGCGCTCGCAGATCGCCGGGGTGCAGCGTGCGGCCATCCGGGGCCATGCTCGCCTGCCCGGAGCAGATCAGCATGCGCGTTGCGCCGGAGATGGCGTTCGCCTGGACAAACTGATGTTTGTCCTGCCAACCCCAGGGGTTGATGACCTGTCGTTCCATTGTTGCTCCCTCTCTCTGCTCCCGCCTTACAGGAGCCGTCCGTCATCGTAGCGCAGCATCCGGCGGCGCACGATCGGGAATGGCGGTGCGCCGTTGCCCAGGAACGCATCGTGGAACGCTCCCAGGTTGAACGCTGCACCCAGCTCCTGTTCGGCGTCGTGACGGAGCTTGCGCAGCATCAGCTTGCCGAGCGTGTAGTTGCCATAGCCCGGGTCGAACGTCCCGCGTTCCGCCTCGCGGCGCGCTGGCAGCTCGTCCATCAGCGTTGCGTCCATGATGACGCGGGTCGCGTCGTCAACACTCATGCCATCGCAGTGCATCCCGATGGCAACCATGTAGCGGGCATTGCGCAACAGTGCACCTTGCAGCTGCGCCACCAGCTGCGCCGGGTCGCCTGCCCCAAACCCTTGCTCCAGGATCAGCTCCTCGGCGTAGTGCGCCCAGGCTTCCCAGTGGGTGAAGGAGTCGAACGCCTTTTGCACCGTTGTCGGGGCCAAGCGCTTGTGCATCGACTGGACATAGTGGCCGGGGTAGGTTTCGTGGGCCGACGTGTTGACGATCGACGCCCGGAAGAAGCGCCGCATCCACTGTTCCTTTTGGGCGCTTGTCCAGTCCGGCTCCGGCGAAGTCACGTAGTAATGCCCGCCCGCTCCAGCGTCCTCGAACGCTCCCGGCGAATCCATGCTGGCAAAACCCCACCGGTGAAACGGCAATGTCTCCGCCACGGTCGGCGGCACGGACGACGGCAGCGACACCAACCCATGCTCCACCACGAACGAGCGCAGCGACTCCAGCACCGCCGCCGCAGCCGGAAGCAGGCCATCGGCGGGTGGATGGTCCTCGCGCAAGCGGTCGGAGACCTCGCGGGGGCTGGCCTGCGGGTCGATCGACCGGCAGGCTTCGGTCAGCGCAGCGAGGTTGCGGTCCAGGTCGGCTTGTCCTGCGGCGCGCAGCTCGTCCAGCGAGAGGTCGACGAGCTCGAATGCCCGCAGCAGCCCGAGGAAGCGCTCCTCGCCCAGCGCGAAGTCATCGGTGGCGCTCGCCTCCAGATTGCCGAGATGGTCAACGAGGTCGGCGACGGCGTTGATCGCCGCCTCGGCCGCGCCCTCGATCTCGGTTCCCAGCGCGGCGCTGGGGGTGACCCGCACCGCATCGAGCAAGTCTTTCTGGAGAAATGCGATGTGCCCGCGATAGGACATGCGCGCCTGGAGGAGCGGGATGCGCGCCAGCGGCCCAGCAAGGTTGCTACGCGCGACGGCCAGGGCATCGGGAATCGCGCGCAGGTGGCTGAGCAGGCTCTGCAAGCGCTCCTCCAGCGGGGCATAGTCGCGGCGGATGTAGCCGGAGACATCGACGGTATCGTTGTAATGCGCCGGATGGTGGATGTGCGGCTGCAGCTCGCGCAGCGCGAACAGTTCCGCGCCACGCACCCAGCGCAGGATCGCCAGGTCGGTCCGGTCGTCGTCGCTGGTCGCCTGTGGTTCCAGCGCCGCGAGGGTCGTCCCCCAGGCCTCCAGCGCTGCGATGCGGGCCTGCACCGCGCCGGTGGAGTAGTCGGTCACACGGCCATCGCCGCTGTGGATACCCATATAGGCGGCGCCGAAGGGGAAAAACCCATAGGCTGCCCGTTCACGCGGGTACATCGCTGCGTACTCGCGCAGGTATGCCTCGCCCGCCTCCGCCACCGCACCCCGCGAGGTTGCACCCTGCATTGCTGCCCTCCTCTGTTGCTGTTCTTGTCATCCGGCGCAGTGTACTCGTCAGCGCCGGTCCGCGAGATGCGCTTCGACCCCGTCCGGTAACGGCAGGCACGTGCTGCCGCGGGTTGGCGACAATGTCGCTCAGCGTTCGGCATGGCGCGCGCCGGTCGACTATGAGGATCGCAACGCTGTTCCCAGGGAACCGCGCATCCATCTCTGGCAGGAAGCCATCTGGGTGTAGCGCCAGTGCTACCTCTTCTGGAACTGGCGCTCGCAGCATTCCCCTGACGACGCATGGTCGTGGTCGCTTCCCCGTCATTGCGGGTCGATGCCATACATGCCTGGTGGAGTGACCAGTGACCAGTGACCAGTGGTGTGATCGTCTTTGTCTGAAGCGGGCTTCTCTGATGCAAACGTGCGACCTTGCCCCGACAGTGGACGGTGGTTGGAACACTCGTTCCTGGCCTATCAGCGCCAATTCAACGGTTGCCTGAATATGCTCTGCACGCGGTGTCCTGCGTTGCGTTAGGTCATCCACAAGGCAGACACGTCGCAGCGGCTCCGCTGGAACGCGCTCAAGCGCTCCAGCTCAGCGGCTCCGCTGGAACGCGCTCAAGCGCTCCAGCTTCAAGCAACTCCTGGTCAGTTGCCACGGGCCTGCAGCAGTCCGCAGGTCAATCGGCAGGCGCAACGACGACCTCGCCAGGGCGCGGTTGCTGGCGAGGACTCGCGCAACATGGCGCAGCAGCAGGCATGGAGACAACCTGCGGCTGCGCCATACTGGCCGCGCCTCTAAGCAGCGCTCACAGCACAACTCAGGAGAGCGCGGCGGCGCGATCCACGTCACAATGAGGGGTGTCGCGGTGACACCCCATACCCTCGCCCGACAGCGTACTTAGGGTGCACGGAACTCGTCGCTGTTGATGAACGCGACGGCACGCTCGATGGCGCGGCGCATCGTCTCGGCGCCCTTCTCGGCGGTGCCGAGGGTGCCGTCCCCCAGCACGCCAGTCGGGCTTTGGGCGCGGTAGCTGCGGGTGCGCAGGAAGTCCGGCCACTGGTCGGGAGACTGGTTCGCCGTCTTGACCGCGCGCTCCATCTTCACGTACTGCGGCACGAGGTGCAGCATCACGCTGGTGCCGAACTCCGAAGCGTGGCCATGCGGCAAGAACTCAGCAGTTTCCAAGTCCTTCACCAGCGGCTGGATGAAGCGCCACCAGTCGATCTGGGCGCAACGCACCCCGTGCCGCTCTTCCAATTCAGCCGACAGCTCGTTGATGAACGGCACATTGCCGGCGTGGCCGTTCACCCAGAGGATGCGCTTGCAGCCCCAGAGGATGAAGCTCTCGGCCACATCACGGGCATAGGCCACCAGCGACGCCGGCTTCACCGAGAGCGTGCCGGGGAAGGATTGCAGCATCTTGGAATAGCCGACCGGGATCAGCGGTGAAATGAGCGCCGGCACCTGTTCGGCAATACCCCGCGCCAGCGCCGTCGTCGCGATGCCATCTGCCCCCAGCGGCAGGTGCGGGCCGTACACCTCGACCGCACCGAACGGGATCAGCACCAGGTCGGTCTGCTGCTGAGCGGCGTCGTAATCTTCCCAGTTCATGTAGTGGACTTCTGAGGTCACGAGGGTTCCTTTCGTAGGTGACAGGCAACAGGTGACAGTTGACAGAGGACTTCTGGTGGTTGCATGCGAACCACCCAGTCCCTGCCATCACATCCGCTACCTGCAACCTGTCATCTCACTCCTGTTATCTATTGCCTGTTGCCTGTTGCCTGTCATCTGCCAACCAGTGTTCCAACCACTGTCCACTACCGGGTCAGGGTAGCGCGTTTCATCAGAGAAGCGCGCTTCCGAGATAGGCGTTCAAACCGCTCGTCACTGGTCACTGGTCACTGGTCACTCCACTAGCGCCGCAGGCGCGGGTCCAGCGAGTCGCGCAGGCCGTCGCCCATGGTGTTGAAGGCCAGGATGGCGATCGAGATCATGAGCGAGGGCCAAAAGACGTACCAGGCGTTCTGTTGCATGTAGCCACGCCCAGCCCCGATCATGTTGCCCCAGGATGGTTCCGGCGGCGGCGTGCCGAGGCCGAGGAACGACAACCCGGATTCGATCAGGATCGCAAACCCGAACGAGAGCGACACCTGCACGAAGATCGGCGAGAGGATATTCGGCAGGATATAGCGTCCCATCGTGCGGCCACTGCCGGCCCCGATCACCTTGGCTGCCTGGACATACTCCCGCTGGCGTACCTCAACCACTGAAGCGAACGCCACGCGCGCAAACCGGGTCATGTAGAGCAACGCGATGACGCCGATCAGGTTGACCATGCTCGAGCCGAGGAAGGCCACCACGGCAATCGCCAGCAGGATCGGCGGGAAGACTAGCAGGACATCGACGAAGCGCATTGTGAGCGTTTCCCAGATGCCGCCGAAGTAGCCGCCGACCACACCAAACGCCACGCCAATGACCGTTGCCAGGAAGACCGAGGCGAACGCCACCGTCATCGAGGTCTGCGAGCCGACGATAATGCGGCTGAACAGGTCGCGTCCCGCCTCGTCGGTGCCGAACCAGTGCTCGGCGCTCGGCCCTTGGAGGCGTGCCTGGGCATTGATCCGCAGCGGGTCCTGCGGCGCGAGGATGTCAGCGAAGACCGCGATGAGCATCAGCAGCACGATGACGATGCCCGGCACGGTGACCCGTGGGTTGGCCAGACTGCGCTGCCAGACATTCGGCGGCCGGCGGTCCTGCGCCGCGAGCGCGGCGACGGCTTCGCCTGACACGGCTCCGCGCTGTGGTTGTGTCAGTTCGTTCGCCCGTGTATCAGCCATATTTGATCCTCGGGTCAATCACGGCATACAGCAGGTCGGTGGCAAGGTTGATCAGCACGAAGACGACGGCAATGATCAGCATGACCGCCTGGACAACCGGGTAGTCGCGCTGGTTGATGCCGGTAATCAGGTAGGTGCTCAGGCCCGGCCAGTTGAAGATGTACTCCACCAGCACCGAACCGCCGAGCAGCGTCCCCATCTGCAAGCCGACCACCGTGACGACCGGGATCAACGCATTGCGCAGCGCGTGACCGTAGATGACCACCCGTTCGTTCAGGCCCTTGGCCCGCGCGGTGCGCACGTAATCCTCCCCCAGCACTTCCAGCAGCGATGAGCGGGTCATACGCATGATCGTGGCGGATGAGAGGATCCCCAGCGTAATCGCCGGCAACGCCAGACGTTTGATGTGCTCGAGCGGGTCGTCACTAAACGCCACGTAGCCCGACGCCGGCAAGATCTGCCAGCGCACGCTGAAGACCAGCACCATCAACGTCCCGATGACGAAGACTGGGATCGACAGCCCGGCGATGGCGAACGACGAGACCAGGACATCCGGCCAGCGGTTGCGGTAGTGCGCCGCGATGACTCCCAGGGGGATCCCGACCACAATCGACACCAGCAGCGCCGCGCCGCCGAGCTCCAGCGTGCGCGGGATGCGCGCGACAAGGTCGGTGCGGATCTCACGGCCGGTGAACAGCGACTTCCCAAAGTCCCCCCGCGCAATGCCGGTGATCCAGTCGAAGTACTGCTCGTAGATTGGGCGGTCCAACCCCAGGTTGCGCCGCACGGCTTCGATGCGTTCGGGAGTGTTCTGGTTGTCGCCGACGATCAGCGATGCCGGGTCTCCAGGGATCAGATGGATGAAGACGGCAACAATGGTCGAAACGATGAACACCAGAATGGCCGTCTGAATTAGTCGCCTGATGACGTAGCGACCCACGCTTCGCTCCCTCGCTGGGTGGACGCCCTCTGGCGTCCACCCAGGATAGTATCGGGGGTATCCAGTCGATTAGTTGACGCTTGTCTGCTGCAAGGTCTTGTGCGAATTCGTGAACAGGCCGCCTGGGAACTGGTGGAACCCGTTGACATTGGCCGTCGACACCTCGCCCTGCACACGGTACGAGAGGAAGGTGTGGTGGCCGATTTCGCTGAGTCGCACCTGCAAGGGGTCGTAGATCTCCTTGCGCTTGGCCTGGTCGAGCTCGGCCCGGCCCTGGTCCAGCAGCGAATCGACTTCATCATCGCCGAAACCGAGGATTTCTGCATAGACCTTGTTTGAGGAATGGAAGAACTCGTAGATGAAGTCGGGGTCGCCGTACCCCATGCCGAGCCCGTGGATACGGAACTGGAACTCGCCCTTGTTGCCCTTATCGACGGTGGTTGGCCAGTCGTACAGCTCCAGCTCGCAGTCGATGCCGATGTCGCGCAGGTTGGCCTGGACAACTTCGGCGGCGCCCTGGTGCATCAGGTACTGTGAAGTCGAGAGCATCTTGACCGACAGGGTCGTCGGGTCGACCCCGGCTTCCTGCAGCAGTTGCTTGGCCTTCTCCGGGTCGTAAGTGAACTTGCCATCAAGCTCGGCGTTGTGCGCCCAGTTGTTCGGCGCGATCAGGCCGCCGGTGATCGGTGTGCCGCGCCCGAAGAAGACGATGTCGATCACCGCCTGGCGGTCGACCGCGTACCCGAGCGCAACGCGCACCGCCGGGTTATCGAACGGCGGCTGGGTGGTGTTGTAGATCACCGTCATGAACGCAGCAGCGTCGCCAGTGTAGAGCTTGAAGTTGGGGTCGTTCTCGAAGGCGTCCATATCCTTCCACGGCACATAGTCCGCCATCTGGATCTCGCCGCCACGCATGGCCGCCATGCGGGTGTTCTCGTCGGCGTAGGGAATGAAGGTGAGCCGATCGAGCAGGGGCAGACCTTCCATGAAGTAGTCGGGGTTCTTGACCAGCGACAGGCGCACCCCCGGCTCGCGGGAATCGAGCTTGAACGGGCCGGTGCCGATGATGGTCGTGTTCGGGTCGCCGCCGCTGTCCAGGAGCGCCTTCTGCACGATGGTCGTGTTGGTGTGGGCCAGGTAGGTGAGCAGCGGCGCCGAGGTGCGCGAGAGGGTCATCGTAATGACGCCGGGGCTGGACTCAGCGATATCCTCGACCACCGAAATCTGCGAGCGGAAGGACGCGCCAGTCGCTTCGTCCTGGATACGCGCGAAGCTGGCGACGACATCCGCCCCGGTGAAATCGGAGCCGTCGTGCCACTTGACCCCGTTACGCAAGGTGAAGGTGTAGGTGAGGCCATCGTCGGAGATCTCGTACTGCTCGGCCAGCTCCGGCTGAATTTCGCCATCCAGCCAGAAGCGCAGCAGACCGAGATAGATCTGCATCTTGACCGTTTCGGCGGCAGCGCCGGTGGCGATGTGCGGGTCCATGTTCGGCGGGTCAGACGACAAGCCGTAGATCAGCTCACCGCCGGGTGCGCCGAGGCCAGACGTGGCGGTCGGCTCGGCTGCGCCGCCGCCGGTGGTTGCGGTCGGCTCTGCCGGTGCGGTCGTCGCGGTTGGGGCAGCGCCGCCACCGGCTGTTGCGGTTGGCGCGACATCATCATCGTCGTCGCCGCCGCAGGCAGCCAGAATGCCGCCGAATGCGCTCAGCGCTGCCGCCGATGCGGCGCCCTTCAGCAGGGTGCGGCGGCTCAGTGCGTTGGTTGCCAGGCTGCTCAGCCGGGACAACCCAGTCGTGCGGGTCGGTTCCTGCATCTCGTGTTCCACGAAAGACATCCTCTCTCTCACTCACGTCAGGTCATTGCGCTACCGTGTCTCCCGGCGCGGCGGGAGATGGTTCCACCACCTCGTACTTCCTCGTCATCACCTCCTCGGACCCTCATCAATGGCGCTGCCAGACTGCGCAACCAAGTTGCTCAGTCCCCGACGGCAACCGCGCGTTCGCGATAGGCGCTGGGCCGGCGGTTGGCAAGCGACGGAAGCTGCTTGCGGATCTTGCGAAGATAGGCGAAGTCAAGGTCGGCAACGACGACCCCCTCGGTGTCGGAGGCTTCGGCGATGACCGTGCCCCAGGGGTCGATGACCACCGAATGGCCGTAGCACTGCGCCGCTGGCGCGTGTGGGCCGTACTGCCCCGGAGCCAGGACATAGGCCTGGTTCTCGATAGCGCGCGCCCGCAGCAGGACGTGCCAGTGGTCTTTGCCGGTGAACATGGTGAAGGCAGCCGGGACCAGCAGCATCTCCGCACCGGCCAGCGCCAGCAGCCGGTACAGCTCCGGGAAGCGCAGGTCGTAGCAGATGCTGAGGCCAGCCGTGTGGCCGTCGATCTCCGCTGTCACGATGTCGTCCCCCGGCAGGATCGTTGCCGACTCGTTGGCGGTGACATTGCCGGTCAGGTCGATGTCGAACAGGTGGATCTTGCGGTAGACGGCGGCAATCTCGCCGGCAGGGTCGTAGAGCACGGCGCTGTTGTAGAACTTGCCGGGGGTAGCGCTGCGCTCGCGCATCGAGCCGCCGAGCAGCCAGATGTTGTGGCGGCGGGCGACAGCGCCGAAGCGCGCGGTCATCTCCCCGGGGATCGTCTCAGCGTCGGGCGCGGTGTCGTCCTTCGGGCCGAGGTAGTCAACATACTCCGGCAGCGCGACGAACCGCGCCCCCCGCGCGGCGGCCGCGTCGATCAGCTCTTCCGCCCGCTGCAGGTTGGCGGTTTTGTCTTCGCGGGTGTTGATCTGGACAAGTCCAACGCGCAACGTATCGCTCATGTGTGTGTCCTTCGGTGGTCCGACAATGTGTCGCGGTGCTACAGCGCGGAAAGTGCGCCGCCAGTTGCGATCGCATCGCTCATGCGTCGCCTGAAGCGCGTGATATGGGCCTGCATTTCGGCGTACACCCCGTCCTCGTCACGCGCCTCCAGCAAGTCGACCAGGTCGTGATGCTTGGCGAAGTCCTCCCGAAAATGCGGCGTGCGGGTAAACGAGATGTACCAGTAGCGCAGCATCAGCGTGTTCAACTCGTTCGCCATCGTCGCCAGGAAGCGGTTGCGGCTTGCCTCGGCGATCAGGCTGTGAAAGTTCAGGTCCCGATGCAGGATCTCCGCCGGGCTCAGCCCTTCGAACTCGGCGCAGGCATCGGTGATGATCCGGCGCAGCTCGCAGACCTCAGCCACCGTGATGTTCGCCGCCGCGAGGCGGGCTGTCTGCGGCTCAATCACCTCGCGGGCGGTAATCATCTGCTGCAGCTCGGTAATCGAGAGCTGGCTCACGTAGTAGCCGCGGCGCGGCAGCGACACGACCAACTGTTCGTGACTCAGCCGCTGGATCGCCTCGCGCAGCGGGGTCCGGCCGATCTCCAGGTTCGCGATCAACGAGCGCTCGTCGAGTGGTTCGCCCGGCTTGAGCTGCATCGTGATGATGAGGTCCTTGAGGATGTCATACGCGTCGTCGGCTTTGCGGGGCTTCGTCCCATTCTGGACCAGCGCCGGTGCATCACTGCTTGTCATGACCCGCATCGTCGCCACGACCTTATCCCATCACGCGCATACACGCCGGGCGTCCCCGCCCGGTGCGCTAGTCGGCGGCAAGCGCCTCGGTTGTCCTCACTGGTAGCTTGAATACTTCACGCGCGTTTTCCGACATAATCCTGCGACGCAGCTCTTCCGGCATGCGCGGCAGCGCCTGCTCCGGCGAGTCGAAGTCCCAGTGCGGGTAGTCGGTAGCGAACATCAGCGTCTTCTCGGCGCGTCCCCACTCGAAGATCTGCAGCAGCGACTTCGGCCCCTCACCCTGCTCCATCGGCTGGGTGGTGAACCGTACCCGCTCGAAGACATACTCGGACGGCGGGCGGGTGACCCACGGCGTCTGGTCACGCAGACCCTTCCAATCGGAATCGAGCCGCCAGAGGAAGGTCGGCAGCCAGATGTAGCCGCCTTCAATGAAGACCCACTGGATGTTCGGGAACCGGTCGAAGGCCCCTTCAAAGATGAGGCTGGTGATGTGCGCCTGGTACGACATCGCCCGCGACTGGCGCGCCTCGATGTAGTACGAGGGGTAGCCGACCGGGGTCGGGTTCCCGTTCCAGCCGCTGCCCTCGCCACCAGTGTGCACGACGAACGGCATGCCGCGGTCGTTGAGCACCTCGTAGATCGGGTCGTAGAAGCGCTGGCCATAGGGGAAGCGCGCACCGGCCTGGGTGAGCGCCCCGACAATACCGGGGTGGTCGAGCACACGTTCCAGTTCCTTGGCGGCCTGGTTCGGGTTTTGCAGGGCGATCAGCGCCAACCCCTTCAGCCGTGGTTCCGGCTCGATCCAGTGCTCGATCATCCAGTCGTTGTAGGCGGATGCGATCGCGTTGGCATAGTCGGCATTCGGCAACGTCGAAACCGGCGAGCAATCCTGGCCGGTGAGAATGCCGTACTCGATGTCGTAGTAATCGAGGAGCTGCTCCCGCATCAGCGGCAGGTCGGACCCGGCCATCGTGCCGTCGGCCGGGTAGGAATCTTCGCGGAACCCACCAGTGCCGCCGTTCAGGAACCCGCCGGACCCGGTGGTGGTCAGTCGTAGCCCAAACTCGTCGATGTCCTTCTGCCACGCCTTCGACAGGTAGGGATACAGCTCCTTATGAGACTTGAACCGCTGGTGGATATCGCAGTCGATGATCGCTTCTTTCGCCCGTGGCGGCATCGGCAACTCCTTCCGGCCCTCTCCTCACTCGCCATTGCGCAGGACTACACGTGGACCATCACCACCCCTTCCTCTACCGTGACCGGATACATCTCGATACTTGGATCAGGTTCCTCTTGCGCCTCGACCGTCACGTCGTAGGTCTGTACCCGCACGCGGTGGGGGTTGAAGATCGACCGGCCAGTGCTGATCTCAAACTCCCAGCCATGCCAGGGGCACTTGATGATCTCGTTCTCCCGCGCATAGACGTATTCGAACGGCTTGGTGGCGACACGGGTACCTTTGATCCGCCCGGCGCAAAGTGGCGCGCCCTGGTGGGGGCAGCTGTTCTTCAGGGCGTAGAACTGCCCGTCGATGTTGAAGACGCCGATCGAACGCCCCTGGATGCTGACGATCTTGCGTGAACCCGGTGGAAGATCGCGAAGCAGTGCGACGAAGTGCTTCTCTCGCGTGCGCGTGCTTGCGCGTTCAGTCGTCGCTTGCTCCATCGGTTCCCTCCACTCGCGTTGCTGGGCTACCGTGTGGCGTCTGCCCTCTTGCCATGTTGTGATATCCAGAATATATTGAAGGTATGATTCCAGTATACCCACGAGTGCCTCTGCGTCAATACCCTGGCGAGCAGCACCGAAGAAAGGGCCAGCATGAGTACGCGCATCGGGGTGGATACCGGGGGGACCTTCACCGATGTGTCCCTGGTCGACGCCAGCGGCGCGATCCACGTCTACAAGCTGCCCTCGACGCCGGATGACCCCAGCGAGGCCATCGCCAGCGGCGTCCTGGCGATCCTCGCCGAACACAGCGCCAGCCCGGAGTCGGTAACCTTCCTCGGGCACGGCACCACCGTCGCCACCAACGCCCTGCTGGAGCGCCGCGGCGCACCCACCGGCGTGATCACAACCGCCGGTTTCCGTGACTTGCTGGAACTGGCCCGCCAGCGCCGCCCGCACCTCTATGACCTGCAGGCGGATAAACCGGCCCCACTGGCCCCCCGCCGGCTGCGCTACGAGGTCCTCGAGCGCCTGCTGCACGACGGCACGGTCGCAACCCCGCTGGATGAAGAAGCCGTGCGGGCGGCTGTCCACGAGCTGCGCGAACATGGGGTACAGGCGATCGCTGTCTGCTTCCTCTATAGCTACCTTTACCCGGAACACGAGCGCCGCGTTGGCGAGATCGTGCGCGAAGAGTTCCCCCAGGCCTACCTCAGCCTCTCTCACCGGGTGCTGGCCGAGTTCCGCGAGTACGAGCGCCTCTCGACGACCACGGTGAACGCCTACGTTGGCCCGACGATGAGCCGCTATGTCCAGCGCCTGCGCGAGCGGGTGCGCGCGGCCGGTGCGCCGGTCGACCCGGTCATCACCCAGTCCAACGGTGGGGTGATCTCGCTCGATGTCGCCGCCGAAACGCCGGTGCGCACCGTCCTCTCCGGCCCGGCTGCTGGGGTGACTGGCGCGCTGCACGTCGCTGAGCTGGCAGGTTTCGCCAATGTCATTACCTTCGACATGGGCGGCACCAGCACCGATGTCTCGTTGGTCCAGCAGGGGCGCGCCGGCATGCGCATGGAGCTGGAGGTTGACGGCCTGCCGGTACGCACACCGATGATCGATATCAACACGGTCGGGGCCGGTGGCGGCTCGGTGGCCTGGATCGACAGCGGTGGCCACCTGAAGGTTGGCCCACGGAGCGCCGGCGCGGTCCCTGGCCCGGCTGCCTACGGCCGGGGTGGCAGCGAAGCGACCGTAACCGACGCCAACGTTGCCCTGGGCATCCTCAGCCGCGAGGCGCTCCTGGGCGGGCGCATGGCAGTTGACGCCGGGGCAGCCGACGCGGCGGTTGCCGAGCTGGCCCAGCGGCTGCACCTGCCGCCAGTCGAGCTTGCTCAGGGCATTCTGGCAATTGTGACCGCGAATATGGCGCGGGCGATCCGGGTGATCTCGGTCGAGCGCGGCCACGACCCGCGCGACTTCACCTTGCTGGCCTTTGGCGGGGCTGGCCCGCTCCATGCCGCGCGGCTAGCCCGCGAGCTGGATATCCCCCGGGTACTCGTGCCGACGGCTCCGGGCATTCTGTGTGCGCTCGGTCTGCTCGTCGCCGACCCACGCGTCGATTTCTCGCGCACCCGCGTGTTGCCTGCCACCCCATCCTCGCTGCCGAGCGCCGAGGCAATCCTCACGGCATTGGAGGCCGAGGCCGCCAGCTGGCTCGACCGGGAGGACGCTGCGCCAGATGCCCGCCGCTTGCGCCGCCTGGCCGACATGCGCTACGCCGGACAGAACTACGAACTGACCCTGGAACTGCCGCCCGGCAGCTTGGACAACGCCGCGCTGGACGCCACGCTCAACACCTTCCACGCCGCCCACGACCAGGCCTATGGGTTCGCTTCACCCGGCGAACCAGTGCAGTTCGTCACCTTCCGGCTCGAAGCGTCGGCCATCGTCCCCAAGGCTGCATTGCCACAACTGCCGCCTGCAA
>QEUZ01000128.1 GCA_003577355.1 Chloroflexota bacterium
GCCAGCCGCCGGCGCGATTCGCCTGCCCGTGCCTGCGCGTCGGCCCAGCACGCGCGCAGGCGTTCCAGCGCAGCCGCCTGCTCGCCTGCACCGTCGGCTGGCTGAGGTGCAGTATGGACAGTCGTATCCTGAGGAGAGATGACTGGCTCAGCACGCTCGGCCATGCGTGCCCACAGGTCGCCAGCAGCGAATGGCCCAGCGGCGCGGTCGAACCCGCCAACGGCCCGCGCCGCAGCTGCGACGTGCAGCACACCGGATGCGCGCAACCGGAACGCTGGCGGCAGGTCATCCAGCAGCGGCCCCTGCGCCGACTGGGCACAGGCGAGCGTGGCGCCCGGATGCGCTGCCAGCGCGTCGCACAGCACACCGATGTGCTGCGGCAGCCATTCCGCGTCATCGTCGCACCAGGCCAGCAGGTCGCCGGTTGCCGCCTGCAACCCAGCGCGGCGGGCCTCGGCGACGCCAGCACATGCCCCATTGAGGACGATGCATGCCGGGCCAGTGTCCGGCAGCACGAGCTGGGCAGCGTCGCAGGCGACCACGACGATCTCATCCACCGGATGCTGCTGGGCCAGTACCGAGGCGAGGGCACGCTGGAACCCTGCGCTACCGTCGCGCGTGCAGAGAATGGCCGAGATGCGCGGCAACGCTCAATACTCCTGCGGGGTGATGCCCCGCGCCAACAGGTCGAAATCGCCGATCACCTGGCGCGCGACGCGCTCCCAGGTCCAGTCGCGGCGCATCCGCGCCGCAGCGCGCAAGCCGGCTTGGGCTGCTTCGTCGCGATGTTCGAAGAGCCAGCGCAAAAGCTCGCGCAGGTGGTCGATATCCGGTTCCGCCCAGTCGCCCCACATGCGTTGGCCATGCATCCACTTGCCAGCAGCCTGGCCCAGGTGGAACCGCAACGGGTAGCTATCGTCCGGGTCGAGATACTCGGCCGGCCCCGACCAGTTGGTCGCAATCAACGGCAAGCCTGTGGCCATGGCCTCCAGCCCGGTCAGGCTGAACCCCTCCCCGCGGGTCGGCAAGACATAGGCATCCAGGCCACCGAAGAACTGCAGCAGCCCCTGCCGATCGAGGAACGTATTGGTGTAGTGGATGCGCGGGTCGTCGGGAATGTCGACTGCAAGCACACCATGGCTGTGGTTGAGCCGCAGGCGCACCGGTTCTCGCGGGCCGAACTCCGCCAGAAACGCGCGCACTAGCACGTCGATGCCTTTGCCGAAATTGAACACACTGGTGCTGCCAAACGTGAACGGGTCGCCCGGGCGCCGTGGGCGCTCCAGCACTGGGAACTGCGCGCCGTCGACTCCATGGTGTAACACCCGCACCGGCGGTTCGACACCGCTCTCCTCGGCGAAGCGCACATTCTCATGACAGGGCACATAGACCATACAGGCAGCACGGTTGATCTCGGCCACCTGCTCCGGCGGGACCCTTCCGGAAGCCCACATCGTGTAGCAGACAACCCGCTCGCCGCGCAGCGCCGCCGGGCCAGTGCGGTAGTCGAACAGGAGTGTCAGGCGTTCCTGCGGGTCCACCGACGCTGCGTAGCGGGCAATCTCCGGCGGCGTGCCAGCATCCAGCTTCTCACCCAGACGCACCTGCACCCCACACGCTGCCAGGGCCGGGACCAACGCATGGCAGACGACCGCGTAGCTGCTCGGCAAGGCGGTGATCGTTTGCAGGTGCAGTTCCCGCCGGGGTGGCGTCCAGGTAGCGGGGTTGAACTGCACTCGAGCTGGTACGTGTGCCCGCAGCCGGCGACGGACCCCCTGCGCTTTCTGCGCCACGACATTCCAGTCGCGCCGGAGCCTGGCCAGCGCCTCCGCGCGCACGTCCTGGGTTACCAGCGGAGCTGCACGGCGGGTCATTGTCACCCGCTGGCGCAGCGTCGCAACACGCCCGCTCTCGGCAATGCGCGACCAGAGGTCGCCGGCTGCAAACACCGGCAACTGCGGGTCGAACCCACCGGCGCGCCGCGCGGCGGCTGCCCAATGCAACACATCCGCTGCCGGCAGCCGAAAACACGGGGGTTCGCCCCCTTCCCAAACCGAGCGCGACCGCCTGAGCGTGGCAGGGTTCGACCACCCACAGGCCATGTCGGCATCCGGTCTCGCCAGCAACGCCTCACGCAACAGGCGCAGGTGGTCGGGGGTCCACTCCGCATCATCGTCACACCAGGCAACCAACGGGCCACGTGCCTGTGCGAGGCCAGCGGCACGTGCCGCTCCTTCGCCATTGCGTTCCGCCCCAATGCGGCAGAGCGGCACGCGCGTGTGGGCAGGCAGCTCCACCGGCGGGTGGCTGCCATCGACAACCACGATGTCGAAGTTCCCGGTGTCCTGCGCCAGGACCGACGCAAGTGCGCGTTGAAAGCCGGCAGGCCGGTCACGAGTACAGAGGACGATACTGGTGAACGGGGTCTCCACAGCTTCCTTCCAGAGCGAACACCGCAACCACGTCGGTCCAGGACAGACATGTGCGTCCGTAGGCGCCACTGGATGATAATGCTACGCGCCGCGCGGGTGGCGCTTGCATGCGTTCGGAGAGTAGTGCGTGTCGACGACAGCGTTTCCAGATCCAGCCCCCCTTCGGGCACAGCGGCCACATCCCCGCCGCCAACCGCCGAGCATGCGGGCACTCTTTTATAGCCACGATGTCTTCGGGCTAGGGCACATCCGCCGCACACTGGCCCTGGCTGGCGAGCTCGGCCGGAGGCTGCCCGGCGCGGCCATGCTGGCGCTCACCGGCTCGTTCGAGACCCACGCCTGGGAACTACCTGATAACTTCGATTACGTCAAGCTCCCGGCCTGGAACCGCAATGCACTGTACGGAGGGCTGCCGCCGCATGCCAGCCGTCACGACCCATTCCGCGACGTTACCTACCTGCGAGAAGGGTTGATCCAGGAAACGGCGGACGCCTTCTCCCCGCACCTGTTGATCGTTGATAATGCACCTGCTGGGCTCAACCGCGAACTGGTACGCGCGCTGGCCTGCCTACGGGCGGCGTCACCGCCAGTCCATCTCGTCTTCATCATGGCCGACATCTACGATTCCGCCAGTGCAACCCGCCGCAGCTGGCAGCGCGACGGCGCAGATTGGCTGCTCGAAGAGGTCTACGACGACATCCTGGTCTTCGGCATGCGCGAGGTGTACGACATCGTGGCGGAGTATGGCCTGCCACCGGCCACCGCTGAAAAGGTCACCTACTGCGGCTACTACCGGCGCACCGAGCGCCTGACCCCGCCGGAGGAGGTTCGCGCAGCGCTAGGCGTGGGTGATGCGCCGTTGCTGGTGCTCGCGCCGGGTGGTGGGGCCGATGCACAGGCGCTGGTCTCCGCCTTCCTCGGCGCGCTTCGGGAACCCGCATTGGCGGGGATTGGCGCCCACGCCTTTGCCGTGACTGGCCCGCTCATCAACCCGCACGAGCGCACCCGTGTCGAAGCGGCTGCACAGGGCATCCCCAACCTGACAGTACGTTCCTTCGAAGAAGACCTGTTGAGCTACTTGAACGCCGCGGATGTTGTCGTCGGCATGTGCGGCTACAACACGACGGTTGAAACGCTCAGCTTGGGCAAGCGCCTGGTGGCAATACCACGCCAGCGGCCCGAAGAACAAATGGAGCGTGCCACCCGCTTCGCAGAACGCGGTCTGCTGACCATGCTCCACCCCAGCGACCTGACGCCCAGCGCCCTGGCCCAGGCCATCCTGCAGCGGTTGATCGACCCGCCACCGCCGGCAGTGCTCGACTTCGATGGGTTACGCAACGCCGGTGACGTGCTCGTGCCCACACCATGAGGGAATACGCTGGCCCACCCCACCTTCCGTGAAGCGGCCGATCGCAAGCTAGGGCGCGAGGCTCCGCTCAGCCACCTGCGGGGTCGCTGACATCGGGCCGCCACGGATAATCTCCTGGACAATGTTGTAGCTCATGCCGTCGTTCACCCGGCCGCCATTGCGCACCCGTCCGGTGACGATCCAGATGTAGTCCGGGTGATCGTTGACGCTGGCTCCGGTCCACTCGCCAGGGGTGCCTGCTTTCAGGGTGTAGGTGTACCGCAGCGTATCGGTGGCGGTGCCGCCCACGTTGATGCGTGGCACAGCGATGGTCACGACCATCGTGACCGTTTCCGTGTCGCCGTTGACGACCGATCCACGGGTGTATTTGAATGCCGGGTAATTCCAGATCGGCGTCGAAGGATCAACATCCAGGATCACCGGCCGGCGTTCTTGCCCGATGTACTGCCGCATCACCGCGTCGAACTCCGCCGGGGTAACATCCTTGAAAATCTCGCCGTTCTTGTTGCAGTCATCGCACTGCGTACCCCAGTATTTGTAGGCTGGCGCGTTGTACATTTCGGTCAGTAGCCCCTCCACCTGGTCTTGGGTGAAGGTGATCCCTTCGATCGTCTGCCGCTGCGGCTCTGGCTCCATGATCGCCGCTGCCGCCCAGGCGTGGCAGTGGCCACTCCAGCTGGCCCCCTGCGAATGGTGGTCGAGCTCCCATTGGGTGGCGCGTGGGTTGTAGCCGCGTGTCTTCTGCACGTAGGCATCGTATTTCTCCATCGCGCCGCCTGGGTCGTAGAGGTTCGGCAGCGTGCTGCTCGGGGGCAACGGCCAATACCAGCCGCTCCAGGGCACCTTGGTGGCCTGCGCGTTCTCAAGGGTTTCGTACATCGTCGGCGTCGGCGACGGTGTCAGGGTTGCCGTGGCCGTTGGCGACGGGGTACTGGTCGGCCGAGGCGTGTTCGTCGGCCGCGGGGTACTCGTTGGATTGACGGTGTTGGTGGCAGTTGGGCTGGCGCTCACGTCGGTCGCCGTCGCCGTTTCGCCGGCTGGGCTGGTGGCGGTTGCGCCTGCTGTGTTAGTGCTCGTCGGGCTGCTCACGCCCGTTTCCGTCGATGTCGGCGTTTCGCCAGTTGGGCTGGTGGCTGTCTCTGTCGCCGTTTCGTCACTCGTCGCCGTCGGCGTCGGCGTCGGTGGTTCCCAACTGGAGCGCCAGAGGGCGTAGTGCTGGCCAACATTGCCGGCTTCCACCTGCCAGCCATCCGGGTTGTCCGGCGTCCAGGTCAGGCAACGCCGCTCGAAGCATTGCACCAGCACATCGGTCGGCTCCCCGGCCAGCAGCACCGTCGTCCAGTAGGCCTCGGTGAGCGGGAAGCCGGTGGCGTAAAACGGGTTATCGTGCAACGGGCCATCAACGAAGGCCTCGCCATCCCAGATCGTGCCGCTGCTGTTCATAAACTCCCAGAACGGGGAAGCAACCTGATGGTCCAACCCCGGCTGCTGCACGTGGAAGGCCGTCGTCGCGCCATACGCGGCCAGAGTCGGGTCCTGGGTAATCTCTCCGTCCCGATCGATGCGGTAGATCAGCGTTTCTCCAGCGTTGAACGCTGGCACGTAGAGCAACAACTGCATGGTTGCGTAGGTCGGAGCATTTGGGGCGTCGAGGTCGCCGGCGACATTGATCTCAGCTGGCGCCCGCTCCTCGAACGTGTAGTCCCCTAATTGCACCTTGCCATGGATCAGCTCCCACACCAGCAGCCCGTTGGTGACATACCACGGGTTGGACGGATCGCCATCCGGGTGGGTAACTTCCATACGGGCCTTGTCGTAGTAGCGCACCTCGCGCATGCCGCCGGGGGATTCGGCGTATGGCTCGACTTCGATGTTGTTGATCGGCCCCGGTCCCCACAGCCAGGTGCGGTTCGCGACCCCATCGGCTACCGGCTTGTCACTACGCGCCCAGGTGGCATTGAAGGCATCATTCGCTGCCGGAACCGCAGTGGCGCTTTGCAGCCGGGCGCCCGCCAGCAGGATACAGACCAGCGCAACGACGATAGCGAACGCGTGACGCGAACGAGCGAACATTCCGAACGACTGTCGGGTCACGCGCACCTCCCGGAACCGGCGTACCATCTGTCCTGAGTCGGGTATACCACCGCCTGCGCGGCCCGGACAAGGCGCTTGCCGCCTATCGCCCGACGCCGCTCTCCTTCCAAACTACGTTGCAATCCTTCCCAGAGGATGACGTTACTGTGGCACGCGCCTGTCCTGCCACAGTTGAAATGGGGTGACTGGCTGCCGGAGGATCACCGACCGCAGCCCACGCAACGCGTGCTGTGGGTAATCACCTACAAAAGGAACGAACGCGGCGCTGGTCAGTTGCACCACGTGTTCGCTCCCGTCACGCCCGCGCTCTCTGCCCTCCAGCGCGGGGCGCTCACCTTCGAACAACGCCAGCGCCTCGCCAATCGGCAATGCCAGCAAACCGCTGACCTCCTCCGGGTGCATCCGGTATGTGGCAAGCGGCAGGTCACGCCGCACAGCATAGACGTCCTGTATCTCGCGGTCCCACCCATCGGGCAAACGGACATCGACACGACGCCTGCCGATGCGTGTGAGCTCTGCCAGTTCCAGTTGCACGCCGATCTCTTCCTCGGCTTCGCGCACTGTCTCCGCCAGCGTTTCGCCCGACCGCAGGTGTCCGCCAACCGAGACGTCCAGCAGACCTGGGAATGTGTCCTTGGTTGCCGAACGGCGCTGAAACACAACGAACGGCTCTCCGTCGGCCCCCACGCCGCCCACCCAGATGTGCAAGGCCGCATGCCAGTCGCCATCACGGTGGACGGCGCGCCGCGGCTTGGCGACCCCTACCGGCCGCCCATCAGCATCGAGCACGTCGAACAGCTCGTCCTGCGGATCAGTCGTTTCCAGAGCGGTCATCCTCATCATCATCAGGCGCTGGCACGAAGAGCTGTGAGCTGTGAACTGTGAGCTATGAGCTGTGAGCCGTGAGCTGTGAGCTGTGAGCTATCAGCGCAGCCATCCCTATCATCATCAGGCGCTGGCACGAAGACCTGCGCAGCGCCAGTGCATCTCGCCCGAACGTTGTCCCCGCGCGGCTGTTAGACCAGTGCGACGCCACCTTCGGCCACCACCCGGCCGCCCTTCACAACCAGGCGCTCCTTCGGGCGTTCGATGATCGCTTCCAGGTGGTTCTCGCCCGGCAGCAGCACGAAGTCGGCAGCGGCGCCGGGGGCCAGACCGTACTCCGCAGCGCCAACGACCTGCGCGCTGCCGTAGGTGGAGATGTGCAACGCCAGTTCCAGGTCGGCATCCCGGCGGAAGTTGTTGCGATACGCCACCAAGAACGTGCGCAGCAGCATATCCGGCATATTCAACGGCCCCCAGGCATCGCGGATGCCGTCGTTGCCGGTGCAGAGCCGCACGCCAGCAGCAGCAAGCCGTGCCACCGGCGGAGCGGGGCGGCCACCGCTCGGCCCGTGGCTCATGATCGCGATGTCGTTCTCCAGCAGCAGGTCGATCAGCTTGCCGAGGTGGGCGTCGTCCACGCCACCCAGGCTGAAGGCGTGGCTGATCACCACCCGCCCCTGCCACCCCAGCACCTTCGTGCGCTCAGCGATCAACTCCACAGAGAACGCCCCCAGGTCGCCCGGTTCGTGCAAGTGGATATCGACATCCTTGTCGTAGCGCTCAGCCATGCCGAAAACGACATCCAAGTGGCGGGCCGGGTCGCGGTCGATCGTCGAGGGGTCCAACCCGCCAACGACATCGGCGCCGTTGCGCAAGGCATCTTCCATCAGCTCCACCGTGCCGGGCCGCACCAGCATGCCGCTCTGTGGGAAGGCGACGATCTGGATATCCAGCGCGCCACGGAAGTCCTCGCGCGTCTGGGCGACCCCCTCGAAGCCGGACAGGCCCCAACCGGTGTCGATATCGACGAAGGTGCGGATATGCGTCGTCCCAGCGGCAAGTGCGAGCCGCGCCTGCTTGCTCGACTGGGTGTGCGAGTCGATCCCCCGCGCCAGCCGCATCTCGCGCTCGTTGTCGATCATGCTGCGCAAGTTCTGCGGCACGTCGTTCACGTACCAGCCCAACCCCAGCAATGTCTTATCCATATGGGCGTGCGCGTCGACAAAGCCGGGGAAGATGAGCCGCCCAGCGCCGTCGATTACCTGCGCGTCGTCAGCCTGCACACCCAGAGCCACCTCGGCAATGCGCCCATCGCGCACGAGCAGGTCAACCGCACCAGCATGCAGCGGGCGCACATTCCGCACAAGCACGTCGTTCACTGTCCACCCGCCTCCATCATGCGCCGAGCGTTCACCGCCCAAGCTGCTGCACCAGTGCGGCCTGCGCGTCGGCTACCGTCCCGTCGGGATACGATACCGCCGTCACTCAGCGCTACCTACAACCCCGGTCATTCCGAGCGCAGTCGAGGAATCTCCACGTTGATACGCCGTACGTCCAGCGATTGCGTCACCCTCGGCTACACATCGTCCGGTTGCTCGCTGCGCTGCCCGGTGAACCACGCCGCACTCAGATCCTCCCAGCACGGGTTGAGTGTTTCGATCAGGGCCACCTTCTTGGCCCGCGACCAGCGCTTCAACTGCTTCTCGCGCTCAATAGCATCCATTGGTCGCTCGAAGGCTTCAACGTAAACCAGCATTGTCACGTTGTACCGCTGCGTAAACCCTCGGACTGCTTTCATTCTATGCTCATAGATGCGACGTTCGAGGCTATTGGTCATACCGATGTAGAGCGTGCGAGAGAGATTGGTAAGGATGTACACGTAGTACGTCCTGTTTGACACTGGCCGAGTTCCTTTGTCCCTATTGTGCGTGTGCCCAGCGTGTCATCACCGGGCTGCACATCCGTGGTTGCCACGTGGAGATTCCTCGACTCCGCTCGGAATGACTGGGGGGGTAGTGGTACGTGCCGTCCCTACCTCCGCCGTGACCTAATCGGCCTGTTGTCGCTTGCGCTGCACCTCGCGCTCGCGCAGCTCCACCCGGCGGATCTTGCCGCTGATTGTCTTGGGGAGCTCGGCGACGAACTCGATCTCGCGCGGATACTTGTAGGGCGCGGTCTGCTTCTGGACGAAGGCTTGAATATCGGCCGCCAGCGCGTCGCTCGGCTCGTAGCCAGGCGCCAGGATGACGAACGCCTTGACGATCTCACCGCGCACCGGGTCCGGGCTGGCGACGACGGCGCTCTCCGCCACAGCCACATGCTCGATCAGCACGCTCTCGATCTCGAACGGGCTGATGCGGTAGCCGGAGCTCTTGATCACGTCATCACTACGCCCAATGAACCAGAAATAGCCGTCCTCGTCCTTCTGCGCGCGGTCGCCGGTCATGTACCAGTCGCCATGCAGGCGCTCGGCGGTCATATCGGGGTCGCCCCAGTAACCGTGGAACAGGCCGTATGGGCGGCTGGCCCCCAGCTTCACCGCAATGTGCCCCTCTTCTCCCGGCGGCAGCTCGTTGCCCTCGTCGTCGATCACTGCGACGTAGTGGCCAGGGGTGGGCTTGCCGGTCGAGCCGGGCCGCACCGGCAGCGGCGGGAAATTGGCCAGCAACGCGACACTTTCGGTCTGCCCGTACATCTCGCGCATCGGCACGCCGGTGCTGGTTTCCCAGGTTTCGATCACCTCCGGGTTGAGCGGTTCACCAGCGCTGATCGCCAGTTGCAGCGCTGGGAAGGAGTAGGCGCTGAGGTCCTGCAGGATGAACATGCGGTAGACGGTCGGCGGGGCGGCGAAGGCAGCGATGGGGTAGGTGGCGAGGTTGGTCAGCATGCCAACGGGGTCCATACGCCCACGGAAGTCGTGGATGAAAAGCGCCTTGCCCTGGTTCCAGACGCCGAAGAAGAACCAGGCCGCGAAGGCCCAGCCGCCATCGGAAATGGCCCAGATCGCCGCGTCCTGCGGGGTCTCCCGCCACATGTGCCCGGTCACCAGATGGCCCAGCGGGTAGGAGTGTGGGTGGAGCACCATCTTCGGATGGGCAGTGGTGCCGGAAGTGAAATAGATCAGGAACGGCGCATCGGAGCGAGTGGGTTCTGGGGTGAATTCAGCCGGCGCGGCGGCCACGATGCGGCCGAAATCCTGCCAGGGCTCATGACGCGCGCCGCCGAACGACACCTGCACTGCCAGCGAGGGGCAGAACTCGGCGATCTGGTCGATGCGGTCGGCGACGTCATTGTCGATGACGACCCCTTTCGCGCCAGAGCTTTCGATGCGGTAGAGCAGGTCACGCGCGGTCAACAGCGTCGTGCCGGGAATCGCAATGGCCCCCAGCTTCATCAGGGCCAGCATCGTCTCGTACCACTCCGGCACACGCGGCAGGATCACCATCACCCGGTCGCCCGGCCCAACGCCCTGCGCCCGCAGCGCCGCCGCCACACGGTCCGAACGCGCTGCGAACTCGGCAAAGGTGATGCGGCGTTCGACCCCATCCTTGCTCAGGTGGATCATCGCCAGGCGCTGGGGGTCGCTTGCCCACATCCCGATCGTATCGACCGCGAAGTTGTAGTGCTCCGGCACGTCCCAGCGGAAGCCGCTGCACAATGCGTCGTACGCCTCAATGCCCTGCCGCTCGGCG